>JADJXA010000004.1:300000-459667 GCA_016716065.1 Candidatus Leptovillus gracilis
GGATACGCCAGATTGCCAGCAACAGCCAACCCGTGGCTGCCAGGGCCAACAAAGCGGTTATGCTGGCGCGTTGGATGACGGCCGTGCGTTCTGGCGCGGGTGTGGCCAAAATGCGCAGCAGGGTAAACACGCCGGCCCCCAATCCAACAAAGATAAATTGCAGCCCGGAATGCAGCAGGGTGAGCAAAAAGAGAACGGCCGTCAGCAGCAGCCAGCGACGGCCGTATTGTGATTGCAGCGCATGGTTTAAAGACCACAACGTGAGCGGAATCAGCCCCAGAAACACACTCCCCAAATGGCCTGAGGTCACGGCTACCAGGTGTGCGGGAGCCATCAGGAACAGTGTACCGGCAAACAAGGCAGCGCCCCAGGTAAGCCCCAAGCTGCGGGCCAGCAAATACATGGCGCAGCCCGTTAGCCAGAGGCCCATCAGCACGGCCGCGTTATAGGCTGTGGTCGCGCCACCAAACCAGAATGGCAGCGCCAGCCAACCCAACACCGGGCCAATGGAATGAGTCAGGGTGGTGATGCCCAACGGCGCATAGAGGCGCGACAGGTAGAACAACGATTCGTGCCCGTGCGCCACTTCTTTGGCGTGCCACAACATGCCGATGGCGTCTTGTGCGTCTAGCGCGCCGGGAATTGAGGTGGTGAAATGGATAACCAGCGGCCAGGTAACGGCCGTTGCCAGTAGCAAATACCAGCCACCAGCCAACAAATGCTCCATGAAGGGGTTTTGAAGGAGAGGCAGGCGGTTGGCGAAACGCCTAAACCGGGAGGTTGCAGTTACCCAACGACTGGCAGACATGGCAGTTCAGCGGCGCACCTGGACCAGGCGCATCCCTCCCCAGGGCACAGATTCGCCGGTGGGCAGCAGTTCGCTGGTGATCTCGCGGGTCATTGGGCCAATATCCAAAATCTGACCGGCGTACTTGCGCCCAAAATCATCTATCGCCCGATTGACGAGAGGGTTAAAGCAGTCATGAAACAGCAAATAAGCGCCGTCGGAAACAAGGGGAAGCAGCGCTTCGGCATCGTAAAAACAGTTGTAGTAATCATGATCGCCATCAATCAGGGCAAAGTCGAAGGGCGCGCCGGCCACTGCCCGCGCCGTAGGTAAAATTTCTGGCGATCTCCCCTTAAGCAGGGTTGTGCGGGGTTCTAACCGCCGCCAATGCTCCGGGTTGATTTGTGGTTCTGGGTCTACGCAAAAGATACGGCCGTTGTTTTGCAAGCTCTCCATAGCCGCAGCCATAATCAGGGCCGAGCCACCATACAGCGTGCCAATTTCCAGACAATAAGTGGGCCGCAGGGTAAAAACCAGCGTGTACAACAACAAACGCTCGGCCCGCGACATGGAAACGGGCGCCGTGGTGATGACCTGGAGAGAATCTAGATTAAATTGATAATAGAATGCGCTTACATCATGCACCTTCACCGCTTTGCTGGGTGGCGCGCAAACCCCAATCCGCGTCAATTTCTTCAGCCAGAGCCTGATTTGTATCTGCCGATTTTTCATAGCCTGCCCCTCATTAACAGATTCGGCACAGCGCCGTCCATGTGGCGCTGTGCCGAAATTGGTTACTGGTGCTATTTATGCCCCTGTTGGGGCAAAAAGGCAAATGACACGGCCGGTGGCCGGTCTAGCGGCCACCCACCACCCGCTTATTTTTGCACGATTGGTAACATGACAAAGATATTGGTGGGCACGGCCGTTACCTGTTTTGTGTCCAGCAGAGCATTGCCAGCGTCATAAGCCTCGACTTTAAAGCTGTATTGCTTAAAGTTGGTCAGGCCGGTGAGTTGATAGCTGTTTACTGTGCCAATGTTTGTCGGCGCATTGCACGCCATCTGGTTGGGGGCGCTGCCGCCGGGCGGGCAGGTCACCGTCAGGGTGTAATGGTGCAGCGCGCCACCCATGTTGATGGTTTGCCACTGCACGCGAATGGCGCTGCTGCTGGTGGGGATGGCGTATACGGCCGTAATCTCTGGGATAAGCGGCACATACTCATCCGCCCCAATGTCCCGCTGCACATTGCGTGTTTCGGCGTCTACATCTAAAACGGCCGTGCTTTGCGCCGCCGCATTAATCGCCGCCGAATCGCTGCGAATATGGAAATCCAGATTGGCCGCATCAACAAACCGGGCCAGTCCGCTTATCATCGTTTCTGTGCCATTGGCCGCACCGATTATATTAACCGTGTTGCCATCAAACAAACCCGTGTTTAACGTCAACGCACTTCCTGCCTGGGTATGCAGCGCTGCCGCTCCCGCATAGGCTGTATGGTTGGCAATAATAGAATATTTGATGGTTACATTGGCCGGAGTCGCCGTCGCGTAGCCAAAAACCAGCGCCCCAATTCCCTGCATTGGCGAAGTGCCCAACACATTGTTGGCAATGGTCGAATGTTCTACTGTAGCCACTGCGCCATTAAAGTACAGGCCGCCGCCACCACCACCGGCCGATTTGTCTGGGCCATCACCCATGTTGGCGGTGTTGTTGGCGATAATGGTGTTATGAATGGTGGTCAGCGTGCTGCCGGCTAAACGCTGCACGGCAATACCACCACCACCGCCCGGTCCGGCCAAAAACGTGCTGCTGCCACCTCGCGCCGTATTGCCGAGTATTTGCGAGCGATCCACCAACAGAGTGGACGCATCTGTGGCGATCCCCCCGCCCATGCTAAATGGCGGACTGCTGTTGTTTTTGCCCGTGCCGCCCTGGGCCAGGTTGTTCTGGACGAGCGCATCGGTCACGACGAGGCTGGCCTGCTCAGAAAAGACACCGCCGCCAAAAGCGCCGCCGGAGCTGCCGTTGGGCGCATTGCCGCCGAGAGCCTGGTTATTGGTCACCGTCAGGTTATGAAACTCGCTGTTGCAACCAATTTGCACCGCCACCCCACCCCCTTGCGCATCCGCTTTTTCGCCGATGCTAATCCCACTGCCGTTGGAACTGCCGCCCTGAGCCAGGTTGTTGGTGAATGTGAGATAGTAACTTCTTGAGTTGGATCTGTAGGTATACATGCCTCCGCCAAGACCTAAGCCGCCTCGTTCAGGACCAACACCCCCGCGCGCTTCGTTGTTGCGAAAGGTCACATGTTCCAAAATGGATAGATACGGCGAACCACGCATCGCCAGACCACCACCACTGCCGGAACCGCCATAAGCGGTAGACGTGTTTTCGCCTACTGATTTGTTGTTTTCAAAGATGACGTGACGCAGGGTGAGTTGGGCGCGGTCTACAAACATGCCGCCGCCAAACGCAAAGATGGCGTCCTCACCGCCACGGGCGGGGATACCTTTGGCCAGACCGTTGCGGATGGTGAATCCTTCCATCGTCAGCGCGGTAGGCCCTGCGGTGGTTTCCAGAACAAAGACACCCCGATGGGTGTTTTGGCCGTCAATAATCGTCGGATTGGCCGTTGGATTGGGCGTGTTCCAGTTGCTGGCGGTGTAGCCGCCAACCAAAGTGACTTGCTTGCGATCAATGCACAAGACGCCTGTTGTGCCATACCACTGCTGGCAGCGGTCACTAGCGCTGATGTAGGTGTATGTGGCGGCGGCGACTTTGATGGTGTCACCTGAACTGGCTTTTTCGATGGCGATTTGGATGTTGCGGCAGGGTGCTGTGGTGGAACCACAGTCATCGCTATCTGCGCCGGTGGGCGAGATATGCCAGGTGTTGCCGGTTACTTCGGCTTTTGTAATAGATGGCGTGCTGACAAGAAAGATGGTTGCAGAGATTAACAGGATTGCCATTACGAATAAGGTACTTCTTTTACGGATTGTCATCTTTCACCTCTAATTCTTTGTTACCTTTACATTACAGGGCGTATGTTTCCATTGTAAAGCGCAACGGTTTAAGGACAATAGGAATTAGGTTGTGTGTGTTATGGAGCGATTTGTATCCAATCGAGAAGAAAACCTAAGTCACGGCCGTCGCCGCTTAGCTGCAGATCGGAGGGGTTGAAGGGGGTGCTTTGGAATTGGAGGGCGCCGGTTCCCTGTCCGGGGGGGATGGTGAAACTGTAAGTATTCCATTCGGGGCCGGGGATGAATTGGCCGATAGATTGGCCGTTTACCAACACATTCACCGGCGTCGCGGGCACGCCTTCTGGCCGGTAGATCATCGCGCGAATGGTAAGCGTGGCCGGTGTGGCCGATAGGGGAATGTCCACCGTAGACAATGCGCCGGTCCAGCGCATGGTGGTTTCGCCACGCAGAGGCTCTTTGTAATAAAAATCGTCATGAATATAGGATGTGTCCAGGCTGCCCACGTCTATGGTCAGGGGGAGGGTAGGGGTGGTAACGGCCGTTTCCCTTTCCCCCACCACGTCATAAATCTCCAGACCATAATAGGCGGTTTGGACGACGGACGGGTAATCGGTGAAGGTATTCATCAGGTGGGATAACCAGATGGGCACAAAAGCCACTGGCTGCAACACAAGCTGCTGGCGCACGGCCGTCATCATCGGGTCCAGGGCGATTACTTGTAACGGCCGTTTCTGTTCGGCCGCATAAGCCAGCAATGCCTGCACAAACAGCTGCGCCGCCGCCCCATCCTGGCGAATAGTGGCTATATCGTGGCCGTATAAAAAGCGCAGCGGCACGCCAAACGTATCGGCAAACACCGTGCTGGCCGGTTCGGTGATGAGGATGATGGCGTCTGGGTTTAAACGGCCGTGCAGCATCTCCAACTGCGCCACCGCACCGTGGTAATCGCGCACGGGCAGCACATAACGCCCCTGGTAGAGCAGCCCGACCGCCAGCGCGACCGCCAGCAGCCCGCCAGCCGCCCGCCAGCGCCAATCGGGCCGGGCTTTGGTCACGGCTATAATCAGCACGGCCGCATACAGCACCAACATGGGGATCACAATCGGCACGTAGCGGCGCATGGCATAAATGTGGTAAGGGGTGTTGAGGATGCGATATACGTACTGTGCGGTGGTCAGCACTCCCAGGCTCAGGAACAGTCCATACCGGTCCCAGGAACTTTGGGCCACCAGCCAGGCCGCCCCCAGAGTTGCCAGCAGGATGCCCAACGGCGTCAGATACCAGCCCAGGCGCAGCCAATTTTGCCCGTCAGTGTAGGGAATGGCGCTGCCGCTGGGCCAGACGTTGTAAGAAATTTGGACCGGTTCCACAATTGGTCGTAGAAAATAGGCATAGGCGCTCAGCAAAATGAGCAGTAGGGCCAGAATACGGCGCGTCGTGGTGGCCCCCAAGATTTTTTGTATATCAACGGCCGTTACCCACCCCTTGCGCCATACCCACCCACCGACAGCCAGGCCAACCAACAGCAGGCTGGCTCCGCCGACTACCAGCGTAGAACGGCTGAAGATGCGAATCATGCTGCTGTATGTGTTCCAAGTGTAAGGCCAGTTGATGAGTACGGCCGATAGGGTAGCGTGAATCAGGAAGGCGCCGAGAACGGCCGTATAAACCGTTAGCGCCGCCGTCCAACGCCCTTGTCGCCAGCGAATCAGCAGGCCAGCCAGCACCACCACGACGAAAACAGGCAGGTCAATGCGTGTTAGCACGGCGCTGCCCAAAGCCAGTCCGCCCAGGACGCCCCAGGCCGGCCGCGCCTGGGCATCATCCCAAATGTGCTGCAAGGCCAGCAAGCCGGTGAAGATGAGCAGCAGCGTGAGGGGTTCCGTGGTGGGGTAGCGGGCAAAATAAAGGTGGGTCGGGGTGATACCCAGGAGGACGGCCGTTAACAAAGCCGTAGACCTGTCGAACAGTCGGCGGGCCAACAGATAAACCGCCACCAGACCCAATACGCTCCACAGCGGGGTCAGCAGCAGTCCTCCGGTTATGCCACCCACGCTAATACCAACGGCCAGCCAGACCGGATGAAACAAAAAGAACTGCGGAATCAGCCGCGTTGCATCGGCGTCGTCAATATACCAGCCGACAAATTGCAGAAAGCGCGTTTGCAGATGGCCCGGCTGCTCCCGCAGCGTGACATCGGCGTATTGGCGCAAAAAGCTGGTCCATTCGTCGTGCAGCACAAAGTCGCCGGTTTGGGCCACTGTGGCGGCAATGTTCATGTAGGTTCCGGCGTCGTTGCTGCCCAAAATGTATTCGTGGGGACGAAAATAAAGGATGGCAAAGCCGAGTAATAAGACGAGCAAAACCATTTCGTGCCGGGTCAGGGGGAGGAAACGGGGTCGGAGAAACGGCCGTCGCCACCACCAGACTACACCCATCGCCACCAACAGCAGCAGGGCCAATGTCAGCAGCGAAAAGCGGCCCAGCGAAGCCAGAAGAACCGCCAGCCAGCCTGTCAGCGTCACCACCGTCATCAGGGCGGCAAACAGCGCTTCCAGCCAATCCAGGGGGGCTGCGGCCGTCTGCTCGGCTGCGTTCCGGCCGCCCCACACGAGCAGGGCAGCGCCCACCGCCAGCAAAAACACGGCGATAAACAGCAAAACCACAAGAGTCGGAGCCTGCAAAAATGTCATCAAGCTACTCAGAATTTACCCGTCAGAGCAGGCGTTGGGTGTTGCGACGCCCGTCACTCTATCGTCCCAATAGTACAAAGAGCGTCAGAGACTGGCAATGTTTCTTAACAACCTTACCCCATTCTTTACCTGAGTTATAATAATCGGCTATGCAAACAGGTCCACTCATTTTCTTGCACGTGCCTAAAACGGCCGGGTCTACCCTGCATCGCATCATCCGCCGCCACTACCGCCTGGCCGAACTATATCACACCGACCAACAGCCTGATGGCTGGCTGGCCTTCCAGCAATGGCCGGAAGCGAAGCGCGCCGACATCCGCCTGCTGATGGGGCATGTGGAGATGGGTGCGGCGGCTTTTCTGCCCCGATCGGCCCAATACTTCACCATGCTGCGCGATCCGGTCGCCCGCGCCATTTCCTATTACGGCCATGCGCGGCGCATCCGCGAGCATTACTGCTACGAAGCGATTCGCCGCCGCCAGATGAGTCTGGCCGAGTTTGCCAATTCGGGGATAGACGTGATGATGGATAATGGACAGACGCGCATGTTGGCCGGGGTTCTTTACACCGTGCCCTATGGCGAGTTGACCCCAGACCATTTGCAGCGCGCCCGGCAAAACCTGGAGACATTTGTGCTGGTGGGCCTTACGGAGCGGTTTGATGAATCGCTGCTGCTGATGCGACAGCTTTTTGGCTGGCGTAATATTTTTTATGCCGAACGTAATGTCAGCCAACACCGGCTGTCGGTGGATGAGGCGGCGCGGGTCGCGGTAACGGCCGTTAACCAATATGATCAGGCGTTGGTCGCCTACGGCCGGGAACTTTTTGCCAATCAGTGGGCCACCCTGGGCAGCGAGGCGGTCCTGCACCGCTTTCAGCGCCTCAATCGGCTGCTGCGCCCTCTGACTTATTACGGCGGTGAAGCGGCGCGGCTGCTGACCAACGGATAATGGCTGCGCTGCCAGTGGCTGCGCCACCACTGCCAGTTCCATCCCACAATGACCAACCAGATGGTCAACGAAGCCAGCTGAATAAAGACATCCATATACAGATGGGGCACAATCGTGTACAGACCATAACCACGTCCCACCAGATGCAAGAGCCAGTAAGCGATGACCATATACACGCTGGCCGCGCCCACATACCAGCCCAGAGGACGATACAATTGCAGCAAAATTGCCAGGGGCACAATCCAGGATAACCCCTGTACACCCAGGTTGGGGACCAGAGCAAACATTGCCAATATCGCTGCCAGCAGTGCTTCTGCCGCGGAAGTTTTGCGCGTGAAATAAATGGTGGCAAACCCGGCTAACCGCCCAATGAGTTTTCCGTATTGGCTGAACCATTGATGGACAGTTTCGCCGCGGCCTGTCAGCTCGATGATGGCATTGCTTACGGCTGAATACCCCCACCAGCCAGAGATGGAACCGGCCGACATCCCCCGGCGGAGCATAAAGTACACGCTGTTGGGGAATAAGATTTCGTAAAAGGCAATCCCCGCCAATGGCATGAAGGCGCTAACGGCCGTGTACTGCAACCGTGTGCGCCAATCTGTTAAGCGGATCAGTATAATCGGTAGAAATAGCAGCGGCCATGTCTTGTTCAGGATTGCCAGTCCCAGCGCGGCGGCCGACAATGACAGACCATACGGTTTTTGCCGGTAAAATTCATACAGATACCCGGCCAGTATGACAAAAAACATCGTCGTGGCGTCGAACTGCCCCTGGTAAGAGACGACCATCAACGTGACCGGATTAACGGCATACAGCAGGCCGCCCAGGCGGGAAATCTGCGGGCTGTACCTGTGGCCCAGCCCGCGAATCAACAGCCAGGTAATGCCCACATCGGCCAGGATGTTGCTGCTCTTGAGCCAAAACTCAAAAAAAAGCCCGACGTTTTCTGTCAGCCAATCGGCGGCAATAAACCAATAAAGCTGCATGGGCAGATAGGGGTGGGCGACGGGCAGGTGGTAGATATTCTGGCCTTCGCGGAAGGTGTCGGCCGCCAGACGAAAAACGCCTATTTCGTATAATGCCCCACGCTGTAAGACAAGAGCGGGCACAATGCGGATGAACAAGGCCAACAGCAAAATTGTGACCGGCCCAGGCAAACGAGACGGCCGTTTCCACAAAAGCCAGAAGAAAACGGCCGTACACCCAACAACCCATGCCAATGTGCTGACAAGCTGAAAAGCGTAGACAGACATGCTGCTTACCAGTTGATTGCTCTGCTGATGATTGGTAAAAAAAGATGATTGACGCCCACCACAACGCTGCTGACTACCAGATTGTTGCTTGTATCAACGTCCACAACACCTGCTCCGGGTGTCACTTGCACATAGATGTCGTAGACCCCGGGGGCGACATCCGGCCAGACAACGCTGAAGGTTTGCGCCTGGCCGCAGCCGCTCAGAACCATGTTTTGCGCTGGCCCCAGCGGTACACCGCCACCGGCCGGGTTGCCATGATAAAACTGCACCGTCGCCGCTGCCGCTTGGCTGAGATTGCCGCTGTTGGCGACCTGGGTGTGCAGAGTCAGGGTGACAGGTTGGCCCAGAGAGAGGGCGCTGGTGGTGGCTTTCACGGCCGTTGGGTAAAAATCAATCTCACGGTTGAGAACGGCCGTATACGCCGCAAAATTCGCCCCAATTTCCGTCGGCGCGTAAGTGATTGGGTCCAACAAAACGCCGTTATACCGGTCGTCGGTGGTGCTGTACCAGGCCCACTGCTGCACCAGGCGGTTCTCGTCTAGTGGATTGCCCAGCGTGGGGTGGGTGGCGTTGAGCATGTAGTCATACGTGCCATTCATAAAAGCGTTCACCCGCGCGGCCGTAAAAAAAACGCCGTCTTCATCGGCAAAATCGGGCGGCATCAACACCCCATACTCGGTCAGATACAGCGGCGCGCCCCGATAGCCTCGGTCGGCCATCCACTGCCGAAAGCGGGTGATGCGCTGCGTGAAAATATCCAACCGGTCGGTATCGCGCAGGCCCCATACTTCGCCGTATAACCAATCAACCCCCGGCGGAATGCCCGCCCCCCAGCAGTTGGCCGGATTATAGTCGCAGCTCACCTCGTTTAGGATGTAATTGTGGATGCTCCAACCATCGGTGGGCAGCGGTGCGCCAAACTGGTTGTAGTAACTCCCAAGAATCTGATCCAGGTAAAACAGGCGCATGGGCGTGGCCTGGATGATGGAACCGGCGATGACCTGCGCCGCAGGATCGGCGGTTTTTAGCAGGCCGTATAGCTCATGGTAAGCGCGCGCATAAACCGGCGGCGTCAGGTCATCTTGCTGCGTGCTGTCGGGTTCATTGCTAATCAGCCATTTGGCTCCTGGGCTGTTGCTGATGGCCTGTTGCAGCGCGCTGCCGTTAGGCTGGTAGGTATAGCCGGGAGGGGTGGCCGACGGCCGTAACCGGATAACCGGCATATATTCCATGCCTTCTGGTCGCGGCGGGTTGGGCAGGGTGGTGAAATTCATATACCAACCGGCGCCCAACCCCGGCAGGCTGGCGATGGTTTGCGTTTCCAACACATTCACGCCAAACCGGCACAAAGGCGCATCATCGCTGACGGCCGTTTGGGGCACAGCCTGTGCCGGACGTGTTAACGCTGCCGCCACAACCAGGCCAGGCAGCAGAAAAGCGGCTAACAGGAGCGGGATGGTTTTCCGATTCATTTAGTTCACCCGTATGTAGATGGGATGCCGGGTGATCGGGATGATCACGTAGCCATCGCCATCCGTATCGTAGATGGTGTTGCTGTAACTTCCCTGGCCGTCTAGCAGCGTAGCCTGGCTGCCGGGAATACGCAGCGGTTTGGTTTCCAGGGTTTGGTAGGGATTTAGCCAGGCCACATACAAGGGGCCGGTAAGGCTCTGAAACAAGTAGGCTTCCATGTTTGCCGCCCCAGTTTCCGCCGGTGGCAGTTCACGCACAAAACGGGTGTTGCTCAACAAGTTATAGGCTGACTGGTAGGCGGTGTAGGCCGCCTTGGGCGCGGCTGGGCCGCTATCGGCATTGGTGACCAGGCCAAAATTGGGAAAGTAACTACCGGGATCGTGCAGCATCCACCAGATCATCACTTTGATGTTGACCGCGTAACTTTGGGTGAACAACTGCACCAGCCGGGCTATCTGCTCATCGGGGTTGCTGGGTTCGCTGTCGTACCAGCCGCCCTCGGTGATAATGACCGGTTTGTTCAGCCCATAGCTGGCGAGTTTGCTGCGGATCGCGGCCGTTTTTTCCTTTAATCCTGTGCCGTTACTGTCCCAATTTGGCGCAAACAGGGGGTAAACGTGAAAATTCATTACATCAAAGTAATTGCCACCCCCAGCCGCCAGTACATCATCTAGAAATGATGAGTTGAAAGGGCCGCCCTGATACTCAAACCAATCATGGGCGACACCCCCCATCACCACCTGGGCTTGAGGGTCGGCAAGTTTGATGGCTGTATAAGCAACTTGCAACATGGCTGCATATTCGGAACCATATTCGCCCCATCCCTCGCGGTTGCTGTCTGGTTCGTTCACCAGTTCCCAATGCTTAATGACCTGCCCGCCCGGCGCATCCTGATAGCCATCGCCATCGTACCGTTCCACAATAGCCTGGACAAACTCGGCAAAATCTGGCAGCGCGTTGGGGTGAATCGGACCATAGGGTTTGTTAGGCAGCAGCCTGGCCCACTCTGGCACGCCATCGCCAATGACAAAAACCAGATGCAGCCCGCCGTTGTCTGGCCGGGCGGCGGCGGTAGCGTTGTCCGCCCCGCCCCAGATAAACTCTTCTACCGGCCGGTTGGTTGGCTCTACGCTCTCCCACGAAATCCTGTTGCGCAGCCATCGGCTCTGGCTGCCGATAAGGTACGGATGATAGGGCGACGATACGCCGCTGTTGCCATACATTTGCACGCCAAAAAGCGGCGCCGGAAACTGCGAATCATGACGATTGGTAATGACCGGTAAATAGACATAACTTGTTTCTTGTGGTGCTGTAGGATTTGCGGTTGTCAATGTTACACTGGTTTGGGCCACTAAAGTGAAGGGGATAAAGAGACAGAAAACAGCAGTGAATAACAGTACAGCATAAACAGATCGTTTCATGAACCTACCTCTAAAGGGTATTGGGTTGGTTAGTTGTTTGGCTTGCTGACAAACCAAACAACTAACTAACTAACCAACATCTTCAACGAGAAGCTGAGCTTCTAGCACGAGAACTTTTCTCGGCTGCTTTTTACGGGATGCTGATGGACGGCAAATAGGCGACAAAGAAATAGGGCGGCTCCCAGCGGATAATCATGTGGTTTTGGCTGTCGGCCAGCCAGATGACCTGGTTGGCGTCTACTTGAATGCCTTGCGGTGTGCGATTGAGCAAGGGGAATCGCCAGGAGGAGGCGATGCTGCCGTTGCTGTTGGTTGTGACGCGGCCCACATATCCGCTGGCCGAATCGCTGAACCAGGCTGTCGTCGTGCTGCCGCTGTTGACCAACAAGAGGTCGCTCAGGTTGGCGCTTGCCGGTGCGGCGGTGTACCAGCGAAAGAGAGAGATGGTGGTACCAAAATCAAAGCCGATCAGCCCATTGGTGGTGCTAACCCAAGCCACGTTGTCTGTGTTTACGGCCGTTTGGTTGGGCGTGAAGATACCGGCGACCGGGTCACTGGTGGACGTGTCGTCGAATGTTTCGCTGCTAATGGTAAAAGAGGCCAGTTTTTGTACAGCCGGGGCCGTAAACCAGACCATCGTTCCGTTGGGCGCGGCGGCGATATCTTCTAAATTGGCGTTAGGGCGCGTATAGGCATATTCCGTGATCTGCCCGGTGTCCGGGTCGAGTTTGGCGACCTTGTTCCCGGTCCGCTGCACAAACCAGACCAGACCATCGGGGGCGATGGTAATGCCGGTGGGAGCACTGTCCCCGGTAGGTATTGGATATTCAGTGAAAACGCCAGTTGCCATCACCAGTTTGCCGATTTTGTTGCCCGCCCGCTGCGTAAACCAGATATTGCTGCCATCGCTGGCAAGCTGGTACGGGTCGCTGTTCGCTGTTGGAATGGTATAAAACGTGTAGCCATATGTCAGGGTATCGGTAACGATCAGGTGACCGATGGCGTTCACGCCAGGCGCAGTAAACCAAAAGGAGCTGCTGCCTGTGCGGATAAGGTAACGGGGAGCGCCCGTATTGGGCAATGGGTATTCGGTCACAAATGGGCTGGCAGCTGGTGCGGCGTTGGGGCTGGCTTGTAGGGCGTGTTGGCTGCTGAAGAGCAGGGTCATCGCCACAAAGGCGGCGGCAATACTGACGAAAAGAACGGAAATACGTTTGTGGTTCATATCACTCATCCTGGGGAAGGCACGGCCGTTTCTGGCACGGCCGTTACCTTCACAGTGTCATCTTGCGCCCATGTCCACACCGCCGGAAAGGCCACCAGGCCATGAATCTCCGGCGTTCCGCCGACCACCACTTGAAAGTCATACGCCTTTTCGTGGTAATCGTAAGCGTGCGAGCGGCGGCTGTCGTGGATAGCTGCGGTGACTTGATATTGGCCGGGCATTAAGGGCAGCGCCGTCACTTCGTAGCGGACAACACCAGAACCACCCACAATACCCATCTTTAGCCCGGCCAGTTGGTTGTTGGGGCCGTTAATTTGCAAGCCATCGCGCCGGTAAATTGCCAGACCAAATTCCGGTTCGGTGATGGGGCGGTGCGCCTGATAGGTCATTTCGATGATCAGCGGCTGGCCGGTGCGGAAGACTGGCTGTACTTCACCGGCTTCGTTGAGGATGCGCACGGCCGTTAACTCAATGTCACCCGTCCCCCACCGGACAAAATCCGTCTGCGCCAACTGCATCGGTCGGGGGTCTGTGCTGTACAAAAAGTCCAGGTAGTGATGGGCCACTTCCTCGGTAGGACCATCACCGCGGACGTGCCCCTGGTCCAGCCATAACAAATGGCTGCACAACCGCCGCATCTGGTCCAGACTGTGGCTGACCATGACAATGGTGACGCCGGCTTGTTTCATCTGGAAGATGTGGTCAAAACATTTCTCCTGAAACGCCTGATCACCCACCGCCAAAATCTCATCAATAATCAAAATATCCGGGTCTACGTGAATGGCGACGCTAAAGCCGAGGCGCATGTACATGCCCGATGAATAATGCTTCACCGGCATGTCTATGAATTCTTCCAGTTCGGAAAACGCGACGACAGAATCAAAATGCTGCTCAATTTCTCGCTTTGTCAGCCCTAAAACGGCCGCATTCAGGAATATATTCTCTCGTCCGGTCAGGTCGGGATGAAACCCGGCGCCCAATTCCAGCAAGGCGCTCATCCGGCCGCGTACCATAATGCGCCCTTCGTTGGGGGCGCAATATGCGGGCGATGAGTTTTAGCAGCGTGCTTTTGCCGCTGCCGTTGCGCCCAATAATGCCCAACGCCTGCCCTGGCAAAACATCCAACGTCACGCCGTTTAGCGCCCACAGGTCGTTATGACCGCCTGGCTGCTTTTTCACCAACGCCGTAAGCTGTTCTAACAGGGTTGACGGCCGTTCATTTTTATAGTAGAACCGCTTACGCACATTCTCTAAACGAATCACGGGTTCTGCTGCTGGCGTCAGGACGACTGCTGTCTCAAGTTGTTCCATATCATCCGATTTCCTATATCTACAGGCTATTTTAACCGTGAAACGCCGAGGAACAAAATGGGGCGCTGCCGCCGGATAATCTCTACAGGTGTGACGCGCTACAGAAATACTGCCTCAGGTTGACGGCCGTTCCCCCCACGACTATACTGCCATTCTGTGATAATCAAAGACAATCCATACCCACCAGGGATACAATGATTGAATCCACCGAACTAACAATTGAACAATTCCGCCAAACGGCCGTCGCCATCGAAAGCGAAGTCGCCAAAGTAATTGTCGGCCAGCGAGATGTGGTGCGCCACGTGCTGATCGGCATTCTCAGCAGCGGCCATGTGCTGCTGGAAGGCGTGCCAGGCCTGGGCAAAACAATGCTGGTGCGCACCTTCGCCCAGGCCATGCGTCTGGATTTCAGCCGCATCCAGTTCACCCCAGACCTGATGCCGGCCGACATCACCGGCACAGACATCATGGAGGAAGTGGGCGACGGCCGGCGCCAATTCCGCTTCCAACAAGGTCCCGTCTTCGCCAACCTTGTCCTGGCCGACGAAATTAACCGCGCCACGCCCAAAACCCAATCGGCGCTGCTGGAAGCCATGCAAGAGCATACCGTCACCGTCGCCACCCACACCTATCCGCTGCCGCAGCCCTTTTTTGTCCTGGCGACGCAAAATCCCATCGAGCAAGAAGGCACTTACCCACTGCCCGAAGCGCAGCTAGACCGCTTCCTGTTCAAAATCAACGTCGGCTTCCCTTCGCCCGATGAGTTAACCGAGATTCTGACGCGCACCACCGGCAAATTGGTAACGGCGGCAGACACGGCAGTTTCCGGTCCTACCATCCTCGCCATGCAGCAGCTTGCCCGCCAGATTCCCATCCCCAGCCATGTCACCAACTACGTCAGCCGCCTGGTCGTCGCCACCCATCCCGGCGGCAGCCCGGCGCCGCTGGTGAACAGCTACGTGCGCTATGGCTCCAGCCCGCGCGGCGCCCAGGCGTTGGTCCTGGGTGGCAAGATAACGGCCCTGCTAGACGGCCGTCTCAATGTCAGTTTCGATGATATAACGGCCGTCGCCCCTGCCGCCCTGCGCCACCGCCTGCTGCTCAACTTCGAGGGCCAGGCCCAGGGCATCCGCCCCGATGACGTGGTCGCCGACCTCATCGCCCAGGTTAAGAAAGATTAAAAATTTTCACCACGGAGGCGCGGAGGACACAGAAATTCTGTAACTGTTCACCCCCTGTCGGTTGAGCCTGTCGAAACCGATCCCCCTTCGACAGGCTCAAGGGGCGGGAGTGACTGATTACGAAATTCGTAAAAAACTCCGCGCCACCGTGGTGATTTCTCTTCTCCCCTTACCATGAACCTTTTTGACGAAGCCACGCTGCGAAAACTGGAACAACTGACCCTGGTGGCCGAAAATGTGCGCGTCGGGGTGATGAAGGGCGACCGCCGCAGCCGCAAGCGCGGCACATCCATCGAATTCGCCGACTACCGCAACTATGTCAAAGGGGATGATTTGCGGCGGCTGGATTGGAATGTGTATGCCCGGCTGGAACGGCCGTTCATCAAACTGCTCCAGGAAGAAGAAGACCTCTCTGTCCACCTGCTGATTGACGCCAGCGCCAGCATGAACTGGCCCGCCGACCAACCAGCCAATCAACCAACCCACAAACTCACCTACGCCCTCCACCTGGCTGCCGCCCTGGGCCACATCGCCCTCACCACTGGCGATTTGCTCACCGCCACCCTGCTTGCCAGCCAGGGCGACCGGCGCTGGGGGCCGTTTCGCAGCCAACAAAACAGCCTGCGTCTGCTGCAATTCCTGGAAACGGCCGCGGCCGATGGCCTGACCGACCTGAATGTGTCGCTGCGTCATTATGCGCTGCACGGCCGTCGCCCCGGTCTCTTGTTTGTCCTCAGCGATTTTCTCTCGCCTGGCGGTTGGCAGGATGGCCTGACTGCCCTGCTCTCTCGCGGCCACGAAGTGGGCCTGTTCCATCTGCTCAGCCCCGACGAAGTAGACCCGCCCCTCAGCGGCGACCTGAAGCTGGTGGACGTAGAAACGGGTCAGGACGCCGAAATCAGCCTGGATGGGGCCACGCTGGACGCCTATCGCCAGCGCCTGCGCGCCTGGCAGGCAGAAATCGCCGCTTTTTGCGCCAGCCGCGCCGTCCATTACATCCCCCTCGTCACCGATGCCCCCTGGGAAAGCGTGATCATGCGCACCCTGCGGCAGCAGGCGGTCGTCCGCTGATATGACTATGATGCAACCTGTTACCTTAAGCGCTATTTGCAAGTTTGGTCTGGAAAAACTGGTTAAATCGGAAATCGCGCGCCTCGGGTTCCCGGACCCGGTGGTGTCTGATGGCAGCGTGGAATTTACGGCCGTGTTAACCGACATTCCCCGCCTCAACCTCTGGCTGCGCTACGCCGACCGCCTGCTGCTGAAAGTGGGTGCGTTCCCGGCGCTGACGTTTGACGAGTTGTATGAGCAAAGCAAAGCGCTGCCCTGGGAAGATTGGCTGCCGGTGGACGGCCGTTTCCCCGTAGACGCCAAATCGGTTAAGTCTGGCCTACAAAGCCTGCGCTCCTGCCAATCCATCGTCAAAAAGGCGGTGGTAGACCGGCTGCAAGCCGCTTACCACACGGCCGATCTGCCCGAAACCGGCGGCGAATACGCCATCCAGGTCGCCCTACTCAACGACGTGGCGACGCTGACGCTGGATACTTCCGGCGCGGGGCTGCACAAACGCGGCTACCGCACGGCCAACGTCGCCGCGCCGCTAAAGGAGACCTTTGCCGCCGGGCTGGTGTGGCTCAGTCCGTGGCGGTCTGATGGGCTGCTGCTGGACCCCATGTGTGGCTCTGGCACAATTTTGATCGAGGCGGCGCTGCAAGCGCGGCAGATGGCTCCTGGTCTGGGGCGTTCTTTTGCCGCCGAAGCATGGCCGATTCTCGACGCCGCCTGGTGGCAGGGCGCCCGCGAAGCGGCCCGGGCCATGCGCCGCGCCGGCCCTATCGGTCCGCTGCTGGGTTACGACATAGATGCAGCGGCCGTCGCCGCCAGCCGCCAAAATGCGGCCAACGCCGGCGTGGCCGATGATATTGTGTTTACGCCAAAGGATGTGCGCGACTTGTGGATTGATCAGCAGTTTGGCGTGTTGATCTGCAACCCGCCCTACGGCCGTCGTCTGTCCGACTTTCAGGAAATGAACCAGTTATACATCGCCCTGAACAAAATGCTGCGCAAAAAGAGCGGTTGGGCGGTGTGCATTCTCACGGCCGACCCCAAATTCCCCGACTATTTTAAGCGCAGCCGCCCAGACCGCGTGCGCAAGTTTTATAACGGCCGTATCCGTGTCAACTACTACCAATACGACCCACTAAGAACCTGATGCCGCTCAGGTCCCGCTGCTCTCGGCCGTATACACCTCATCCATCGCCAGCAGCACCTCATTAAGTTCTGTCACCTCTTCGGAGATTTCCTGGCGTAGGCGTTGGGCGCGGCTGCTGTCTATGCCTTTGGCGTCTACCAACAAGGCTTGCGAATAGATGGTCCCCAAATGGGCCAGCGAGTTCTCGATCTGCAATTCAGCGCGCTGAATTGTGTTTTCTACCCCGCTCAGGGCCTCTAGCTGCTGCTGCAACCCCCGGATATTAGCCATCATCTGTTTTTTGACGGCTTCGTCATCTTCCAGAATAAACTCGCGCTGCAATTCTTCGATGCGCCGCTGGGCGCGCGCCTTGTCTCGTTCGATCTCTTGCTGCCGCTGCCGATAACGGGAGATTTTTTTCGACAGGTTATAAATGTGTTCCAACCAATCGTCAATCTGACTGGTGGCGTGCAGCAGTTCATCGCGCAGCGGGCTGTCTGGCTGTTCCTGAAGAAAGCCTTCAATGCGTTGGCGGTAGTTCATCGCCTTGATAAACTGCTCGCGCATTGTTTTATCGGCGATGCCCTTGGGATCAAATTCCTGGCGCAGCGCGTCGGCCATGATTTTTTGGTAAAGCTGTTTGTCGGTGAGGCTGCTGGCGATGACGGCGCCTTCTGCCAGCAGCCCGGCCAGCAGCCAGACCCACCAGGCCGGTAGAAAATCGGGCATCCCAATGAGCTGCTGCACTGCGGGCAAAGACAGCGCCGTCAGCAGCATCGTCAGGCTGATGATGACGGCGCTTTCCCAACGGAATAGGGCATGTTCCACGTAAGCCCGTTTGACGCGCGATTCCAGTTCTTCCCGTTTGTCGTTAGCCATGGTTTGTATCTTCTTGCTTCACAGGTATGATGTCTAGTTGCTGCTGCACCGCGTCCAAGAGCCGTTGCAGTTGGGCTTTTTGCGCCGGGTCGCTGACACGGGGTAGGGCGGCTTGCAGCACGTCGGCGCTGCGCTGGTAAAAACCAAGCCGGGCGTAGGCGCTGCCCAGGTGGCGCTGAAAGCTGATCTGGCCGGGGGCGTTGGCGGCGGCGCGCTGCCAGTGGAGTACGGCCGTTGCCCATTCGCCTCGTTTGGCCGCCCGCGTTGCCACCCCGTGATAACTGCCCGCGTCGCGAATCCCTTTTTGCAGCGCGGCCACCTGCCGATGCTGCACGCGCTCAAAGTTTGGGCCAGCCTTCAGGGCGGCGACGATCAGCGCCAGAACGACGGCCGCCAATTGAAAATAGCGCAAAAAGTCGGCCAACCCACTGACCACCGGATTGACGACGTTGTCGAACATCGGACCAACCGACAGCAGATTGTTTGTCAGTTCGGCGGGAATAAAAAAGCCCAATACGTTCACCAACAGAATCAGGCACAGCGTAACCAGCGCGCCCACGTAAGCCCAAAATTGGCGAAAGTAAACCCCGGCCGTAAAAACCAGAAATAAGACCATCAGGCTGACCGGCAGGGCAGCCGCCAACATGCTTTGGCGCACGATCACGTCGTACAATGCCTGCACCAGATATAACTGGGCGATACCGGCCAGGGCAACCCATAGAATGTGCAGGGTTGTGTCTGGTTCTTCGTAGCGGTAGCTGGAGATCAGCAGTTTGCGCCCACAGCGTGGACAGGTTTTGTCTTGCGGCGTAATTTTCTGGGCACAGTAAGCGCACAAGTCACCGCTGCGCTCCCAGACATCGTCGTAGCGCGATGTGTGGCTCAGGCCGATCCATTCCTGGGCATAGGTGACGATGGGTGCGGCTGGCGGGGCAACGGCCGTAAGTTCTGGCGTTGGTTCCAATTTCGCCAATCCACGCCGGGCTGTCTCATTATCCGGGTTTAGAGCCAGCACATTTTCCAGGCAAATGCGCCGGTCATCCGGGCTTTCGACCGCGCCGCTTAACCAAAGCCAGGCCACTTCGTCTGTCTCGTCAGCGTCCACCGCTTGCAGCAGCCATTCCCGCGCCTGAGCGCGTTCACCTGCTTTCAGGGCGCTGATACCGGCTTGTAAAAAGGTGTGGCTGTCGGCCGTGGGCATAAGTATGGCTAAAACCTCCGCGGTCTCCAGGACCGCGGAGGTCTGGCGGGCAGCCGCTATTCGCTTTCCAGGGAAGAGGCAGAAGATTCCTCTTCTTCGATGAACGTGGGCGCGGAGGGCGCAGCCAGACCCAGGCGGCGTTTCCGCTCTTCCAATTGCAGTTCGATTTCCGTTTTACCCAAAATATCATCCATCTGGTTATCCAGGTTGCTGGCGTACATTTCGCTGTGGGCGCTGGCCGTGTCCAGGCGCGCCTGGATAGAATCGCGCAGCCGGGCGATGTCGCCATCCCCCACGCCTTGCAGATCGTTGAGGCTTTTCATGGCCTTGACGGTGATTTCTTTGGACTTAGCCAACCGCAGCAGGGCCTCCATTTCCTTTTGTTCCTGGCGGATGGTCTTGAGTTTAGCCTGGAGCTTCAGGCGGGCATTTAAGAGCGCTTCGTATTCCCGTTGTTGGCGCACCCATTGTTCGTGGTACTGTTCTTGCAGGCGGCGGGCGCTGTTGAGTTCGTTTTGCGCGGCCGTTGCCAGTTCTGGTTTGCCCTGCATCAGCAGCATGTCAATATTGCGGTCGAGTTGGTCGGCTTTTTTCTTGTACTCGTTGTATTTGCGCTCCATGGATTTGACTTCGCCGCCGACAGTGGCGGCGGCCTTTTCCAGGTCTTCCAGGTTGTCTTCGGCGTCGCGGATGTATTGTTTCATCACGGCGACGGAGTTGGCTTCTAAAGCGCGGTCTACCATTTCATGCAGGTTAGCCTGGATGAGGGTCTGGGTTTTTTCGAGTAATGATGCCATTGAGGAATCTCCTTTATGTGTGTTTGTCGGAATTAAAAGGCTAATACGGCGCAGCGTAAGAAGTGGTTGCGGGTTGGATGGGTAAGGTGAGGGTAAATGTAAACTGATTGCTTGATGTGTGCAGCAGCAAACGGCCGTGATGCAGCCGGATGTATCCCTGCACAATATTAATACCAGGCGAGTAGTTGGATGTGGTAAATGTGTCCAAATCTTCCAATGCCAGGTGGCGGATGATGCCGGCGGCCTCTTCCGCCGGTAAAGGAAACGGAAATTTTATAGACAGGCGTATTTCCTGGTCGGATTGGGTAGCTGCCAGTTGGATACTGGCGCTGTCTGGCGACGGCCGATAATAACTGAGACCGATATCCAACAAGCGCTGGATGCAGTTTGTCAGCGTCACCCGATCCCCCTGGATTTCGGGCAAATCGTGGGCCAACGGGCAGGTAACGGTCAGCCCTTTTTGCATCGCTGTGGCTTCATATTGTTGGCCCGTTTCATAGAGCAGCAGGCCAATATCGGGAATAGCGTCAACGCGCAGGTCGTAAGCCATGTCGGCTTCGCCTGTTTTCAGTTCAGCCAGCGAGATGAAATCTTCGATGAGTCGGCTGAGGCGGAGACTGCTGGCCTGAATGCCCTGGAGGGGGAATTTTAGCTCTTCGTCGGTGCGCGCTGTGCTGATTTGCTGTTCAAATTCACCGGAATATTTGGCTACGGAAGCCAGCGGCACACGAAAATCTGGCGTGATCAGTTCGATGATGCTGCGTTTGAGTCCGTCGAAACTGCGCGACATGGTGTGTTTGATCTGGAAGTAACGCTCCAATTGTTTAACGGCCAACCCCAGCAACTCTTCACTGTCGTAAGGTTTGGTGATGTATTCTTCTACGCCGCTGCGGAAACCGGCGTGGATGTCGCGCCTTTCTCCTTTGGCGGTCAGGAAGATGAAGGGGATTTGCACCCATTCCGGGTTTTGGCGCACTTCGGTTAAGAAGGTGAAGCCATCCATAACGGGCATCATGATGTCGGAAATGATCAGGTCGGGGGTGTGGTGGGCCAGAACTTGCAACCCTTTTTGCCCATTCATGGCGGTGAAAATCTGGAGATTGTAGGGTCCCTCGTGTATTTCGAGCAATTCGCGCAGGCCATCCAGCAGGAAGGGGTCATCTTCAACGACAAGGATGTTGGCGGTTGGCTTTGTGTGGTGGTTGGCTGTCGGCTGCTGCTGGGCCACGCCCGCTGCCGGCAGAAAAACGGTGAAGGTGCTGCCAGTGTTTTCCTGGCTGTATAGTTGGATACGGCCGTTATGCAGTTCCACCAACCCTTTGGCAATAGTCAGCCCCACGCCAGCGCCTTGTTGTTCCAGATGAGTGCGGTTGTACTGAAAAAACAGGTCGAAAATTTGGTTTTGTACTGGCGCGGGAATCCCGATGCCATGATCCTGGAAGGCAATGGCGATCTCGTTATCGGCAACGGCCGTGCGCACCTCCACCATATCGCCTGAGGCAGACATTAGTCGTTTGGATGAGAATTTGATGGCGTTGTCTAAAAGCTGCTGAAAAATAGTCAGTAAACTGGTGGGGTCGCCGTAGACGGCGGGCAAATTGGCGGTGGGGCGGTAATGTATTTGCGAGCCATGCTGCTGCGCTTTCTCTTGTTGATTCAACACGGCTTCTTGAATGATCGCGTCTACGTCATCAATCCGTCGCACCCGGCGCAAAAAGTTCTGTTGGGTTTCGCCGGTACGCAGTTCGATGACGGCGATAAAACTTTCGATCAGCCGGGTCAGGCGCAAACAACCGGCCTGAATCCCACGCAAATATTCCTGGAAATTGTCCGTGTCGGCATAGGTGTTGACGCTGTCGGCCAGCATTTCGTAATAGGCGGTGACATACGTGAGCGGCGTGCGAAATTCGTGGTTTAATATCTGTAAAATGTCTTTTTTCAGGTTGTTGATATGTTGTTCGTGGGTATGTTCGATCTGGAATTTGCGGTCTAGCTGCGTTTTGATCAGTTCCAACAGTTCGACGCTGTGAAAGGGTTTGGTGATGTAGAGGGCCGCGCCGCTGAGCCGCCCTTTGTGGATTTCATGTTTTTCGCCGCGAGCGGTGAGAAAGATAAAAGGGATGTTGACCCAGGCGGCCGTTTTTTGCACTTCTGCCAGGAATTGAAAACCATCCATGAACGGCATCATGATATCGGAGACAATGAGGTCTGGCGTTTGCCTGGACATCAGGTCTAGGGCTTCACGGCCGTTGCTGGCTGTGCACACCGCAATCTCATAATCAATGTCCACCACTTGCAGCAAGTCGCTCATGCCATACAGCATGGATTTGTCATCTTCAACCAGCAGAATTGTTACCGCGCGTCTCATAGACTTCCTACATCCATCCTACTTACCTGATAGCAACCCCTGCCCATTATAGCATAAGCCCTCCGGCTGGAAGTGACCCGATATACCTAGCAGCCGTATTCGGTAATCCGTAATCGGTAATCCGTAGGACGCTAACTTTGGTAAATGCCAACGGAAAACGGGATGCGGACTTTGGTCTACGGTTGCTATTCCGCCCAAATCGCGCCAACGCTTTTTGCCAGACAACAGAACGGCCGTTGCCCATACAACGGCCGTTGCCAATCATCAACTTCATGCCCCCCCACGCGGTCATCTGAAACAGCGGCGCGCTTATGCCGCAGGTCAGGCGCGGCGCAGTCGCCGGGCCATCAACAGCACCGCCACCAGCGCCAGGGCCACCAGCGCCACACCCCAGGTCTCGAAACCTGTATCGGGCAAGGAACCGCTGCCATCGCCCACCACCACCGGGATTGGCGTTGGTGTGCTGGCATCTGTTGAGTCGCCGAAGGTGCTTGTGCCCGATACGTTGGGCGTTCCGACATCACCGCTGCCCTCGCCAGTACCGCTGTCGGCCACCACCGGCGTATTGGTCGGTTGGGTGGTGGCTGTTGGCTGGGGCGATGGCGTAAAGGTTGGCGGTGGCGAGGGAGTTTCGCTGGGGCGCGCCTCCTCTGTTTCCATGGCCGCAATGGTTTGCGTCACCGCTTCATTGGTCACGGCGACAATGGCGTTTTGTGTCTCAATCGCCGCCACAGTAGCCAACGCAACCTCATTAGTTGAATCCCTGGTGAACAGGTTATAGGCCGAACATCCCGCCGCCAGGATAAAAACGAACAATAAAATACCAACGGCCGTCAAAAAAGGCCGGTTAGAGCCACCGGACGATTCTTGAGCTTCTCCCTGAACGATATATTCTTCGTCTTCCATCTTTCCCTCCATCTTGTGGGTTTCACCTGCACGCTGCAATTATATGATCGCTTCCATATTCGCGTAAGGTACAAATGCTATCTGCCCATTTTCCAACCGCACGTCCGCGCCGTGGGCTTTGCTGCCGGTGGGCATGGCCTGGCTCAACGCATACAGGTGGGCCACTGTCGCTGTCTGATTCAGATAAGGCTGGCGCAGCAGATGCACCCTTTGCCCGACGGACAAAGGCTCTGCCGCTGAACGTGGGTCTTGAGTCGTTGTTTTATCGGCCTGAATAACAATTTGCGGCCGTTCCGCTTTGCCGTCCGTCTTTTTGCCCAACAACGCCGTGCGCCGTCCGTCGGCCGCTCGCAGCAGGTCAAATACCGGCGCCGACATGCCATGCGTACCAATGCCGTCCGTCACAAAAACAGGCATGTCTATTAGACTGGCTAAACGGCATAAATCGGCTGGCAAACTACCGGTGATAATGCCGCGTACCCCGGTGTCGCGGGCGCGTTCCAATACTTTAGGTTGATCAAACCAACCAACGACAAGAATGGCGCTGCTGCATTCGGCGGTGATTTGCTCTGGGTAAAACAGTGAGTTTGCGGCCGTCGCCACCAACTTCAACAGGCCGGCGTCTTCGTCGTTGGTACTCCAGGCCGCTTGAATGAGCGACCCGAAAGTCTCTAACACGACGCCGCGGTCGCCGATGTATTCGGTCACCCGGCCAGCAACCAGAGCGCGTAATTCCACAATTTCCGACATTTGCCGCAGAATAAGACGGCCGTTACTCACCTCATACACCTCGCCATCCACCGGCGATTGATACTGCTGGCGGCGGCCGAGGAACCCTTTTCTGTCCACCAGAATCGCCCCCTGCACAACCCGGTCGCCCGGCTGCACCGTCAGGCAGGCAGATAACTCGGCCGGAGGAATTTGCAGGGTTTCACTCAGCGGCAAAATGCGATAGCGCGTAAACTGCGTCGCCCGCGCCACCGTTTGCATCGGGTTTACCGTCTGGCCAATGCCGGTGATGATCTCGCCAGCGATGGGCAGCAGCCGTTTTACCCGGAGACGAACATGGGGCGACACCATTCTGGTTGGAATCAGCGTTTGCATGGGTTTAATCACCTGATAGGTCTGGGAACAGTGTTGGGTGTTCAGTGTTCAGTAGACGTCATCCGAAGTCCGTATACCGTTGTTAGCCGCCTACGTCCCAGTACCATTTGCGTACTTGTTCTATTCGTTTATCGTCGTCGGGGGTGGGCAACGGCCGTCCCCGCGCATCCACCATCAAGCCCACAGCCCCGCCGCGCACCGACAGCTTTTTGCCTTTGCCGGGACCAAAACCCAGGTCAATCCGTTTGTCGGGCTGCAAAGATACGTCGGCTATCTGTCCAGAGTCGAGGATGGTGGCGTCTATACGGCCGTACTCCACATCCAGGTCAAACTGACCCTGCGGCGATTCCACCACACCCTTCACCACCGATTGCCCGGTCTGCACCTTGCCCGTCGGCGCAATCACCCAACCCAGGTCTGTCAGGACGCCCGCTTCCAACGCTTGCACCACCGCCAACGGCTGGTAAGCGGCCAATGCACCTAGCGCCGGCAGCACGCCATATTTATCCAACGCTACCGAAAAAATACCCGTCGGCTGTAGGGCATCCAACAACAGTAAAATTGCCTGTCCCGGCAGCGGCGTATTGGTCAACGTTTGCCCCCGCGCCAACAGCACGTTAAACGGTGGCAGCGCCTCCGGCGCGACACAGCGAATCATCTCCCGCGCAATCGCCTGTTCCAGATAAGATTCAAATTCCGTTGTCGGTATCGTTTGCGGATAAAGCGACTTATGCCAGATAAAGTCACGGATCTCGTCATCAGAAATGGCTTGTGGCATCCAACGGGCAATGGCCGCCGGCTCTACCTCATCCAAAAGATGAATGATCGGCTGGCCCATGCCCAGGTCATTGCGCATATACGTTTGCACGTGGTGGGCATCGGCCACCAGCACGGCCACGCTGTTGCTGCCCAGGTCTACGCCCACCACGCGCCCCTTGTGCAGCGCCGCAAAATACTTGGCGACGGTCGCAAAGGCTTGCAGTGTGGGAATAATAGGCTGCTTGTGCCATTCGTGCAGAGTGTGAACGCCCGGCAGCGCGCCGAGTTTTAAATCGCTGTACAAGTCGTTGACGATGCGTGCAGCGTCGGCCAGATTTTCTGTTTCCAGATTGGGGCGCACGTTTTCGGCCACATGGACTTTGGCGCGGTCTTTCAACAAGTCTCGCACCCGTTCCCGTAGATGCTTGTTACCGGCAAACAGCACCTGCACCGGCTGTTTGGCAGCCAACGGTCCAATGCCACTGCTTACCGTCTCTACCAGATGCAGCAGCCGCTGCTCTGCCCCGCCATCGGTGCCGCCCACAATAAATACCAGGTCTGGTCTTTGGGCGATGAGGGCGGCCAACATCTCTTCTGCGTTTTGCTCCTGGTTCAGGCTGAAGCTGTTGATCACATTGGCGTAGGCGGCGGCCACAACGCCACGGCCGCTGGACAGACTCACATCATCGAATAAGCCCACCAGCGATGTGATCAGCGGTTCGGCGGCGCTGGCAACGGCGGCAAATTGATCCACGCCTGACCCATTTTGCCGGGCGGGGGTGATGAGTTTGCGCTGCGGCGTCAGGAGGGCGCGGCCGGTAATGCTTTCCATTTGCTGGATGGCGTTCAGCACCCCGTCCATGATATTGAGCCAGGGTTCGCTGGCGGTGGTGGGCGCCATCGTCTGGCAAATGAGCCGGTAGGTTCCGGCGGCAATGTCGAACAGAGCGGCGGTGGTATTGACGCTGCCACACTCGACAACGAGGAACGACTCTAGCGCTTTGGTTTCTGAAGTTCCGGTTTCTTCGGCAATTGTCATGGGAGTAACTGTGTGATCTGCGTGAAGTAATAGCTAATGCGTTCGGTTAACAGCACCAGACTGGTGCTAAGGATGCCGGCAAACAGAGCGCCAAAGGTGATCGCCAGCACGGCCTGGCCTATTTGGGCAAATCCACGCTGCCATAACGGCCGTACCCATTCCCCCTGCTCGTTCTTTTTGCCACTAAAATGAAACGTCAGCAGCGCACACACTGTCAGGATAGCGGCGATGAAACCCTGGATAGGCGTCAGCAGCGAAGCGCCCTCGCCGCCAAATGCGGCAACCTGGGGCAGCAGTGTGCCGGAAATAGCTCCCACCAGGGCGACGGCCGCACCTACGCCCACCAGCAGCGCCGTGGCATTGTCGCCCAACCAGGCAAAGCGGGCCAAGCGCTGCAAGATCAACAGCAGCGCCAGCAGAATGGGAACCAACCACAGCAGCGAATCCAGGCTCAGTGGATTGAGCGCCAGTTGGGCAAAAACCGGCAAAATTACCTGGCGCAAGACGTAAACGGCCGCATACGCCGCGCTAACGCCAACGAGAATATGAACCGCCAATCGGTAGACAGGGTTGTCGTCAATGAGGTAGCTGAAAATCAACAACGTCAAAGCAAAACCGATGAAAAGACCCAGCGTATCGTTCATGCTCGTTTTGTCATCGTCCTTGTGCCCCAGGCTTTTTCCGGGCCGTGGCCATGATCAATGCGCCCACCACCAGCAGCAGCGCGGCGGCAAGCTGCACCAGGCTTTGTGCGCCATACTGCCGCTGCGCCTGGGCCAATGTATCTGAAGCGCCGACATGCGCGGCCAGGGCAACCGTCGCCGGCAGGCCGTCCAGGTAGCCTTGCAACTGGCCGCTGGCGTAATAAGGCGCTACCACTGGACCAAGCGCCTGGGTTGCGCCGACGACCAGAGGAACGTCGGCGGCCGTTCCGACTTGTTCTACCCAGTTAAGCAGATTGGCGCGTTCACCGGTCAGCACAATAATCAGCCCCAGGTCTTGTAAAGCAGTTTGGGCCTCCTGGCTGAGGCCGCGCCCTTGCAGTGTAGGGCAGGCCACTGGTGGGCTGCCGACACAATTGCCAAGCTGGCGCAGCCCAATGGCTTCACCGGCTAACATGCCCAGGTTGATGGGCGGCGTGTTCAATGATTGGGTGAGGCTGTCGGCAACGGCCGTACCTGCCGCCGATTGACTGACGATCAGGATTGGGCTGCCGTTGGCCTGGAGCTGGCCCAACAACAGCCGGGCCTGGTGGTCTAACTCGCCGGCCATTGCCGGGGTGTAGTCGAAGGCGACTAAAACAGGTTTGCCGGTGGCTGCGGTTACGGCCGTGTTCAGGGCAGCGGCGGCCGGTGGCAATGATGCCGGTGGGCGACCGGTTAACCAATCGGGACCGGCCAATGCCAAGGCAACGACTATCAGCAGCAGCGCCGCCAACAAGAAACGCAGCCCGCGCCGACCAGTGACTTTGACAGCCGCGCCGCCTTGATAAACAGCTTGCTGCTCTTCCTGGACAAGCTGGCGCAGCAGGCGCGCCTGCTGCTGCTGTTCCGGGGTAACAGTAAACGGAATCAACGGATGGACGCTGCGCGGCATGGCGACAATCGGTTCGATTTTGACCACGTCTGGCATTCCAGCCAGCGGGCCGGTGGTTTCTAGCTTAAAATCAATGGTGGCGGCCGGCTGGCCGCTGAGTTCTGCGGGTTTGAGGTTTTGAATCCAATCAGGAATTTCTGCTTTTTGCAGCAGTTCTTCCGGTGGCAGCGCTGCCGGTAACCCCGCCAGAATAGAGGCTAACTCGCTGGAAGGTTCACCCAGCTCACTCTCTGTATCTATCCATGAAGGGAGTTCCGCGCCCGATGGCGGCGCGGCCATTCTTTCCAGTGGGCGCACGGCCGTATCTTCCAACCATTCTGGCAGGTCGGCCTCGGCCATGTCGTCGGCGATGGCAAAAAAGTCTTGTTCCGTGGTGGGTAGTACAGATGGCAGCAGGCTGTCTTGCTGCCGGGCATCTTCCGGGCGCATATTGGCGACCCATGCAGGCAGGTCGCCGGTCTCGATCAATGTTTCCTCTGCTTCATCTTCCGCCACATCAAGGAAGGCGGCGTCTGTCGGTGTGGTTAACTGTTCTAGCCAATCGGCCAGTCCAGTTTCCTCCTCTGTTCCGTCTAAAATTTCGTCCAGGGAAGCCCATTCGTCGTCAGGGACGGCCACCGTTTCTTCGGCGGCTAAAGCCGGCCAGTCGGCCAGGTCGAATGTCTCGGCGATTTCATCTTCAGCGCTTGTGTCAGGCGGCGGTGGCGATATGGCCGTTTCAGCCGCGACGATGGTATTCCGGGCCACCAGATCGTTGGGGTCGAAGGCCGCCAGTTCACTCAACCAGTCCGGTTCTTTATCCAGGTCCAGGGCATAGATGTCCGACGTCTGTTCCACTATTTCGCTGAAGGACAGATCCTCGGCCGGCTGTTCCAACGCCGCCGGTTCCTCGGCGACAGATGCGGTTTCGACTGGCGCCAGACCTAACAAATCGTCCAACATGTCGGCCATGAACATGGGCGTGGTTTCGCCGGAAGTGGACTCGGCCGGTTCCAACTCATCCAGCCAATCGGGCAGCGCCCCGGTCATGCCAAAGGCCATAGCTTCTTCGGCTTCGTCTTCGTCTGCTTCGGCGTCGGTTGGCGTGGACTGTTCGGTCCACCAGTCAGTCAGGTTTACGTTTACCAGCGAGGGCACGGCCGTTGCCTGATCAGCGGCCAACCAATCCTCGGCAGCGTCGTCGTCGGTCCATTCAGCGGCGGCTGGTTCCGTCTGTTGCGGCGGCGACTCGTCTATGTCATCCAGCCAATCGGTTAACGATTTGTGGGCTTTCTCTTCTGGCAGCGATGTGACGGCCGTTGCCACTGGCGCAGCATCCCAGATGTCATCATCACCCTCTTCTTCTTCCTCGTCATCGTCAAAGCCGGTCAACCAGTCAGAAACAGCTTTCTGGGCGCTTACGTCGGCCGCCGAAGTTGTTGTTGGCTGTGGGCTTCCCGGCAGCGCCAACTCGCTGGTATCTGGCGGCGAAACGAGCCAATCTGGGTAATCGTCGTCCTCTTCTGCTGGTTCCTCTTCATATGTCCCCGAAGAAGGCAAAGACAACCCGTCTGTATCCGGTATGTTGTTGCCAACCAACCAGTCTGGCACGCCTTCGCCGGATAAAATGGCTTCCAGCGTCGGGTCGGCTGGCAGCATCGTTGGCCGCGAAAGCATATCCGTATTCGGCGGTTCCAATTCGTCCAACCAGTCGGGTAAGCCATCAGACTGGGAGATAGTCGGCTGGCTCGCCGCTGCCTGCGCCGGTTGGGACAGAATGTCGGTATTAAGCGGGCCTAACTCGCTCAACCAATCCAGATCATCGCTGTCTCCCGTTTTTTTGGCTGGCGTTGGCGTTTTGGCTGGCGCTGCGGTTGGCGTTTCTGCTGCCTCGCCAGTGGACTGTACAAAGTCTTGCAGCCATTCTGGCAGTTTACCGCTGCCGACAATAGCCGGATCGCTTAACATGCCGGTCAGTTTTTTGCGTTCTTCTTCGTCAACTTGTTGAATCAGGTTGAGAAAATGCTCGGTGGTGATGTCTTGTGGCGCTTCAATGGGATATTCCTGGCTGCTGGAATCAACCAGCCAGGCTGGCAGATCGTCTGTTACGCCGCGCTGTTCTGGTGTCAGGTCTGACAGACGGGGCAGCTTGCCGGTGTCGGGTTTGTCGCCTTCTGGGCTGGCGGCCCCTTGCCCGGCCCGCAGCCAATCCATGACGTTATCGGCGTTTAACTCACCAGTTTCTCCTGGTTTGCGGACTGGCAACGAGAGCATCTTGGCGCTGGTGGGCAAATCCTCGGCGGCCGCGGCGGGCGTCTGGCTGGGCGGCGGCGCCTCTTCTTGTACCAGGCGTGAACCGCACTTGTCGCAGTAAAAATTGCTGGTCGGGTTGGGCGTCTGGCAGCGGGGGCAGATCAGGCTGGTGCTTTTAGGCAGGCGAGCGCCGCAGTTGCTGCAAAACTTGCCGCCGGGTGGGTTGGGCGTATGGCATTCCTGGCAAATGGTCTTGATAGTCATTTGTTATACGGCCGTTCCAGGCCCAGTAAAAGACGCGCGCTCAGGGTAACAGCGCCTAAAGCGACGCCAATCAAAATACCACGCATACCGGCGCTGACGATGATGTTTTGGATGAAGTCGCGCACTTGTTGCAGCCCACTGCTGACAAACTGGGGGACGAGTGGGCTGACGATGAGGGCATTGCTGAGGAGAATGAGTACGGCCGTTAGCAAAAATAAAACCGACGATACCGTGCGTTGACGCTGTAACAGACGAATCCCCGACAGCAGCAAGAAAAAGGCCAGCAGCGAGGCCAGGGCGGCTTCCAACGGCGCCTGCACCCAGGCAAAAACTAATGCCATACTGCCGCTGGTGATGTCCAAAAGGTCTGTCAGCCCCAGACCAAAAACGACGGCCATGCTGAGTACCAACACGGAGCTGTATAGCCGCTGCCCACTTGTGGGACCTTCGCCAGGTGTTCGTTGGCCGGCCCTGCGTGGCGTGTAAACCACGCGCTGCGCATGGACACTGAACAGGTTGATGGCCCCTAGCAGTAAGGCAACGGCCACCAGGAAACTGGCCCATTCCAGAACGAGATTGCTGATTTCAGGGATAGAAAACAGTAGCCCAACCAGGGTGAGAACCCCAAAGAAGACAGCGATAGCAAGTGGAAGACCTCGTTTAAACATAACAGTGATCAGGCGCTGGTTTAACAGCCGGGTTAACCGGCAAACAAACGATAAACAGCCAGACCTAAAATAGTCAGGCTGAGCAGGATACGGGCTGCATCTTGGATTTGCAGACTGGCTATCTGGTGGGGTTGGCCCTGCAAATAAGCGGAGGCGGCTAACAATTCTTCGCCGATGAGTACATTGTCGGTGACGGGCATGGCAACTGCCAAAGCCAATGGGTCGTCTGAGCCGATAACTTGCTGCACCTGGTTGCGACCGGCGACTTCGGCCACCAGAGCCAATTCCTGGCTAAACTGCCCGACCATCACACTGCCCAAAATTTTATTCTCTTGAATCACGCTGGCGACGCCGCCAGCATAAGCAAAGGCATCGGTGGTGTTGGCGACAAAACGGGCGACGCCGGGGGGGATGCCTACGCTGCTGTTGGCGTATTCGGCGGCATGGCGCAGGTTGTTCTCTGCCAGGGGCAGCAAGGTTCCATCGCCGACAGTGGTGATGGGTGGGGTATCATTGGCGCAGCCATCTTCGGCCAACCGGTCTAATACGGCCAGGGCGGCGATGCTGGTGGTGGCCGCCGCGCCTGTCAGGCTGGCGCGACCCAGGCTGACGTGGAGTTGGCTGGCGCTTTCGATGGCCCGCCCTACCTGGCCTTTGAGGGCGGTGTAACCAGTTAACGGCCGTAACGCCGGTTTTTCTTGTCCGGTCAGCCGACGGCTCCACAACAAAATGGCGGCGGCAACCACAACGATGATGACTGGCGGTAACAGGTCGTTCATCGGGCGTTGGCCTCCAACCGGTGAACCAACGCAGCGACGGCCGTTGGGTCTTCGAGCAGGCGCGCCGTTTGCCGGACAGTTTCATGGCTGACCACCAACGACAATGCCGGTTCAGCCAGCCATAACAACTGCCCACCAATAAAAGCCAGTGGACCGCCTGCTTCCAGGGCAATCAGCGCCGGAAGCCGCAGACCGCGCCGACAAAAGGCCGCCGCCAACTGGTCAATGAAGCTGTTATGGTCTGTCGCAGTCTGGTCAGGCGTTTCCTGATTCATGGCACACTCTTCTCAAAATTTTTACCCCGGCGAACTTTTAGCCATCTTTCTAACCGTCTGCGGTGTTTGTTATAACAGTTAACGTAACATAATATATTGGGGCGAGTATAACACGTTTAGATGAGGGTGTAAAGCAATGATACCCCCTTGTGGCTGCGGCGGGTGGTCTGTGCCACTCGACGAAACAGGGTACAATTCTACGCCACAATCGGATATATTTTTTGGCTGGCGGTGATAGGCCATTGGTACTATGAAAAGAGCAAGGGCCGCGTGCAAATACAGGTGATTCTAAATCCGGCGGCCGATAACGGCCGTGCCCGACATTTCCAGGCTCCTATTCTTCAGGCGGCCGCGCCGCTTGGCGGCCTGGAGGTTGTTGTGGCGCAGCGTCCTGGTCATGCGGTGGACCTGGCGCGCCTGGCGGCCGAGGCGGGGGTTGGCCTGGTGGTGGCCGCCGGCGGTGATGGCACGGTTCATGAAGTCATCAACGGCTTGTATACTTCTGGCAGCCCGCAAGCCAGGTTGGGCGTTATCCCACTGGGTTCGGGCAATGATTTTGCCTTTAGCGCCGGCCTGGCCGCAGATTGGGCAGCGGCCGTGCCCCGCCTGTTTTCCGGCCAAAGCAAGTGGGTAGACCTGGCCCGCATTGAAGCGGATAACGGCCGTGTCCGATACTTCGGCAACAACTTCGGCGTCGGTTTCGACGCCCGTGTGGTGGTGCAAACCATCAAGATGACCCGCGTTCATGGCTTTATGAAGTATTTTTTCGCTGTGCTGCACAGCATTGCCTTCTACTACCATACGCCTCATCTGGACATTCATTTCGACGACGACGCTGCTGCTCAGCGAGTATTATTTTTGGCTTTGGGCATTGGGCGGCGCAGCGGCGGCGGCTTTCTGCTAACGCCCGATGCGCGTCAGGATGACGGCCTGATTGACAGTTGTCTGGTAAATCCCATTGGCCGGTTGACAATGCTGCAAATGTTGACGCAGGCGGTTAAAGGGACTCACATCCACAGCCGCCACGTTACCATGCGCCAGAGCCGGCGCATTACCATTCAGCTTCGGGAACCGACGCCCATGCACATAGATGGCGAGATGTTTGCCTACCCTGAAGACAACGTTCGCCAGGTGACCATCACCAGCATTCCCGCCGCTCTAGAGGTGGTGGGGTAAACTGAACCATGCCTGAGAATCAAATAGCTATAGCTGTCCAGAAAAGCCTTTTCCTACGGTTGTAGAGCGATTTTCCAAATCGCCCAAAGAACGATTTGGAAAATCGTTCTACAAATTGCGCGAAGATTTCTCTGGACACCTATATTCCAATGGAGAAGTGTATGCGTTCTTTAGAACAAGCCCTTCAGGATCATGATTTAATCGTTTTGCGTGTCATTGGCGAGTGGTGGGAGATGGACCTGACCGGCATGGACAAGGCGGCCTGTGTCCGAACGCTGGCCCAGGCGTTGGCGCAGTTGGACATGCCACAAGAATTGCTGTATCTGTCGCCCGAAGAGGCGGCGGCGCTGCAAGAATTGATCCAGGCCGGTGGGCAGGTCCCGGTGGCGGCCTACAGCCGGACGCATGGCGAAGTGCGCCTGATGGGGCCGGGTCGTTTGGAACGCGAAGAACCGTGGTTTGACCCCGTTAGCCCGGCCGAGTCATTATGGTATCGTGGTTTTTTGTTTCGCGGCTTCGACGAGACGGCTGAAGGGCTGATTGAGTTTTATTATTTGCCGGGGGAACTGCTGGGCCAGTTTCCGCAGGCGGGTGGCAAAGAGGCGGCGGACACGGCCGTTTCCCCCGCCATCTCCTTGCAGCCCGCAGCCGCGCCAAAACTGGTCAATACGGCCGTCCACGATGCCGTAGACGACCTGACCACGCTGCTGGCCGCTGCCCAAACTACCAGCCTGGGACCAGAAACCCTGGCCGCTATACGGCCGTTGTTGGGCGACGCCAACCCCGACCGCCTCTCGCTGCTGATGACCCTGGCCGATGAAATGGGCCTGCTGCGGCAGGCAGACAATGTGCTGCGACCGACGCGCGCCGCCATCAACTGGCTCAAGCAAAGCCGCGAAGCCCAACTGCGCGACATGGCCGAAGCGTGGAGCAGCTCCATCTGGAACGACCTGTGCCATACACCTGGGCTGCGCTGCGAAGGCGAAGGCTGGAGCAACGAACCCATCCTGGCCCGCGCTGCCTTGTTGGACCATCTGCCGCGTACCACTGATTGGTATCGTCTGGCTGACCTGGTAGCCCACATCAAACTTGATGACCCAGATTTTCAGCGGCCAGACGGCAACTACGACACCTGGTACGTGCGCGACCTGGCGGGTGACGCCTATGTGACCAGCTTTGCCAATTGGGATTTGGTAGAAGGGCGGCTGCTGCGCTTTTTGGTGCGGGGGCCGTTGGCCTGGCTGGGCCTGACGGAAACGGGTTTTGATGGCGACGATTTGTTCCACCTGACGGCGCGGGGACTGGGCTGGCTGCAAGGCCAGCCGCCGACGGCCGATGAAGTCCGTGTGCCTTTAGTGGTGCAGGCCGACGCCACCGTTTTGGTCCCGCACAATGCGGACCGTTACCAGCGCTTCCAGGTGGCCCGCATCAGCGAAGCCGAACCAGTGGCGGCCGGGCAGCCGTATCTGTACCGGCTGACGCCGGCGACATTGGCCGCGGCGCAGCAGCAAGGCATTGTCGCCGACCGTATTTTGCAATTTCTGGCGGAGGCCAGTGGACGGCCGTTACCCATGAGTGTCAAGCGTTCGCTGGCGCGTTGGGCGGAACGGGGGGTGGAAGGGCGGCTGGAAACGGCCGTTATTCTGCGCGTGCGCGAGGCGGGTATTCTGGAAACGCTGCGAGCCAACCCCAAGACACGGCCGTTTCTGGGCGAAAGCCTGGGCGACCTGGCGGTGATGGTGCGCCGGAACGACTGGGCCAACCTGCGCGAAGCCACCGCCCAATTGGGTCTGCTGCTAGATGACGCCGGTGTTCTCTAATCATCAATCCTTCGGCAAGCTCAGGACCAATGGTCAATCGCTATGAAGCTATTTAACAAGAAAGCGGACAAGGACGCGGCGGGATTTTATACGGCCGTTGCCGCTGCCGAACTGCCCGAAGGCCAGATGCTTACTGTGGACCTGAACGGCACAAAGGTGATCCTGGTGCGTTGGCAGGGGACGCCGCACGCCGTGAGCAGCATTTGCCCCCACGCTGCCGCCGATTTGTCTGGCGGCGAATTTTACCGGGGCAAGCTGGAATGCCCCGACCACGGCTACTGCTTTGCTGTGTCTACTGGCCGCACACTGTGGCCGGAAGATGAAATGGTCCGGCTAAAACGCTACGTTGCCAAAGAAGAAGCCGGGCAGATAAAAGTAAAACTGTAGCTTTTGTGGGCGTTCCGGCATTCAGGGCGTGAGTCTGTGGCGCGTTGTGCGGGGCGGGTCCTGGCTCTGAAGCGCCGCATATGTGGCTGTTTGTCGCGTATAGTACCATTGTCTTACAATATATAGTATAGTACAGGCAATGGAAGAGAGAAGGCCCCGTGTTGCTGCTGCTTTGATTGGGGACATCCAACAAGACCTAAACGCTAAAACAAAATATGGATGTTTCTTCTCAGCGCTGGAAGAAATTTTCCCGCTCGTCGAAATATATGACGCCAGTTTGTCTGGCATGTTTCGCTATCTTAATGCTGCGCAAACATTTCATCCAGATAGGCAGCATTGGCGGGAACGGTTTTATAAGAATGCGCCGGCGTTTCGGCTGCGTTCCTGGTTGGCGAGCCGGCATTTTCAACAGCTACGTGGACAGGTTGACCTGATTGTGCAGTTAGGGGTCTTGTTTGATGTGCGCTGGCGGGCGAATACGCCTCCCAGTGTGATCTATGTGGATTACACCGCATATCTGACGGCGCAACGGCCGTTATCCGGCCGTTCTCCTTTTTCCGAGCGTCAGCGACGGGATTGGTTGACCCTGGAACGCAGCACTTTTCGCAAAGCCAGCCACATTTGCACCCGCAGCAGCCTGGTGCGCGAATCTATCATCCATGATTATGGCATTGCCCCGGAAAAAGTGACGGCCGTTGGCGGCGGCGTTAATTTTGCCCAGATGCCGTCACCTATCACCTACCAGCCCACCGACACACCCACGATACTCTTTATTGGCAAAGAGTTTTACCGTAAAGGTGGAGATATTTTGCTTCAGGCGTTTATGCAGGTGCGGCAGGTGGCGCCTGGGGCGCGGCTAAAAATGCTTACAACCCATCCGCTCCCCAACGATTTTTCCGATAGCGGCGTAGAAATCATATCTCCCACCTGGGATCGGCAGGCCATTGCTGCTCTGTATGCTTCCGCCGATTTGTTTGTGCTGCCTTCGCGGCTGGAAACGTGGGGCGATGTCTTGTTGGAAGCCATGAGTTTTGGCTTGCCGTGCATTGGGGTAACGGGGGAGGCAATGGCAGAAATCATCGAGCATGAATTTTCAGGGCTGCTGGTGGAGCGGGAAGATGTGGACAGTCTGACGGTGGCAATCATCCGTTTGCTGACGGATTTTGATTTACGCCGCCGCTTGGGCCAGCAAGCCCGTGTCCAAGTGGAACAGACCTACAACTGGGCAGACGTGGTAAAACGGCTGCGCCATTCTCTGATTTCGGCCGGCGTGGCCGATTTGTCTGTTGGTTAGAAAGAAAAGTTATGTCAAAACCTGGCAGTTTCCGCAAACTTGCCCGGTCTGAGAACCGAAGTTGTTATGTTTATAAAAGTATGGCGTAAACTGAAAAACTGGCTGTTTCCCTCTTGTCCCTGGATTGCTTTTTTAGGCGTGGATGGCAGCGGCAAATCCAGTGTGATCCAGGCATTGACAGAGACGCTGCCGCCCACCGGTTACGCCGGTTTGTTTGTTCTGCACCGCCGTCCGCGTATTGTTTATCGCCAGGCGACGGCCGTGCGCCAGGGAAAGATTGAACATTATCACAAGCCGCCTCATAGCTCTTGGCGCTCGGTCCTGAAGTTGGCGGCCATGTGGTTGGATTGGCTGGTGGGGTATGTGGTGTATGTTCACGGGCGTCGCGCGCGCGGGTTCCTGGTTATCGCCGACCGTCATTCGCTGTTAGATGTGCAAGCCGACCCGCTGCGCTATCGGTATGGCGGTTCGCCGCGATGGGCGCGCCTGGCAGCGCGGTTCCTGCCCATGCCCAACGTCGTCTTGTTGTTGGACGCGCCAACGGCCGTTTTGCAGACCCGCAAGCAGGAATTGACGGTCGAAAAAATGAATGAACTACGGCAAAACTATCTTAATCTGGTGCAAACGTGCGGCTGTGGCTGCGTGATTGCTGCCAGCCAACCGCTGGATCAGGTGGTGGCCGACGTGCGCGAGGTTATCGAGAAAGCCAGAGTCCTCAGGTGAAGTCTGGTCTCTTAAACGAAGGTGTGTCATGTTTTCTGGCCTGAAACTGCAAAGATTTGTTGTTCTGGCTTTAATCGTTACCGTTATGATTGTCTGGGGATTTGGTCGCCCGGCCCTGGCGGTACAACAAGACGAGGTTGTCGAAATCGTCACCTCGGTCAGCGCAGAGGCCGCCACCAGGCAGAAGACAGCGCCTCGGGTCTGGCTGGAAGCGCCGGCTACGGCCGTTGCCGGGCAAAACGTCACTGTTCAACTAATGGTCGAAAACGTTGCAAACCTGGGGGGCTATGAAGTAACCCTGGCCTATGATCCGGCGCGCCTGGCGCTGCGAACGGCCGTGCCTGATCCCGCTCTGTCCAGCGGACGAGAACTATTCAGCCTGGGCCATGTGCGTCTGGCCGAGGGTCTCATCCTGGGCGTGGCTACGTGCCCGGTGGCCGACTGCGCCGCTGCCGCTTACCAGGATGCACCCCGCAGCGCCAACGGCGCGTCGGGCCGGTTGGAATTAGCCACTTTTGAATTTGTTGCGCGCGGCCAGGAGCAGTTAACCCTCGACCTGGCCGAAATTTTGTTGGTAGACACGTCTGGCCGCGCTCTGTTCGCCAGCCAGCGCTATCAAGCCGACCTGGACGCGGCGGCTGCGCCTGTCGCTGCCCTGGATTTGTCTGGCAATCAGGTGGTCAACGATGCCGACGCCTATCTGGTGGTGGATGTCTGGCGCGATTCGCTGCGCAACGGCCGCTGCTTTCATCCCAACGTGGCCCATTACGACGTCAACGCCAGCGGCTGCCTGAACACCGCCGATGTGCAAACCATTCTGGCTGCCTGGGGGCAGTCGGTCGGTTCGCCGCCGGATATTGCGGCCGGCGGCCTGTCGCCGGAAGCCATTTTTACCGTCAACTCGGCCCTGGACCAAAGCGACCAGACTCCTGGCGATGGCATTTGCCTGACGGCCGTTGGGACCTGCACCCTGCGGGCGGCCATTCAAGAGGCCAACGCCCGGCCCGGCCCGGACACCATCCAGTTCGACATTCGCAACGCCAATGGTTCTTGCCCTAACCTGGTGACCATCTATCCAGGCAGCACGCTCACCATTGACGCCTACGACAACGCCAGCCTGACCATTGATGGCTACAGCCAGTGCAGCGCCTCGGCTAACACGCAGTGGCTCACCGGGGACGCCGTCATCAAGATAGAGATACGCGGCGTCAGTGCTGCCTATGTGTTTGGGCTGCATATTCTTTCGCCCAACAATCTTGTCAAGGGATTGGCTGTCTATAATTGGCACCGCCAGATTCAGGTGCTGGGCACACGCGCCCACCACAATACCATCGCCGGCAATTTCATTGGAACCAATGCTGCCAATACATTTACCCAATCTATTGGCGGTATTGAAGGGGATGGCTTGCGCATTCAATTGGGGGCGAACAACAACCAGGTTGGCGACGCGAATCCGGCGGCGCGCAACATCATCTCCGGCAACGATCAAGATGGGCTGGACCTGGAGTTGGCGGACTTCAATGTTGTTGTTAACAATTATATTGGCCTCAAACAAACCGGCGCCGTTGCTTTGTTCAATGTGGCCGATGGGGTAGATGTGGCCGAAGGTGCGGCCAACAACCAGATAGGCGGTCTGAATCCGGGCGAACGCAATGTTATCAGCGGCAACGGCCGTGATGGCATCGAAATATCCCACGAATTTACAACGCAGGGCAACCACTTTGTCGGCAATTTTATTGGCCTGAATCCTGGCGGCACAGCGGCAATCCCCAACCGCGACCGCGGCATCACCTTTGAAGATAACGTAAACGCCAATTTCGTTTATCGCAATGTTATTGTGGGTAATGGCGGGGATGGCGTGCGGTTTTATACCGTGTTCAACAACGATTTGTACGATAACTTTATTGGCGCCGCGCCCACCGGCCTGGGGCCGCTAGACGTAGTGCCTGTGCCCGGCGCCGAAAATGGCCTGCTCGCCCTACCCAACGGTTCCATGCCAGCGAGAAATAAAGGTCTGAGCGGCGTCTATATGACTGCTGGCAGCCAGAATAACCGTGTGACCCATAATACCATCGCTTACCATCCAGAGTACGGCATCTACCTGGACGTGGACAAGGGGTATCTGACTTACGGCACATGCCAGACATATTACAATACGTTCAGCCAGAACAGCCTGTACGATAATGCCGCCAGAGGCATCCGACTGCGTTCCAGTGTTTGCGACGATGGCCTGACATATTATCCCAATGAGGGCGTTGCTTTCCCACAGATCACGTCGGCGACAACGGCGCAGGTGGTGGGCAATACATGCGCCGGCTGTCTGGTGGAACTGTTTATCTCGGACAAAACAGTGGTGGACAACCCCGGTGGTGATAATTTTGGCGAGGGCAAAACCTATCTGGCGCAGGGCGCAGCCAACGGCAGTGGCAGTTTTGCCATCGCCATCAGTGGCATTGATGCCGGCGCGATTCTTACCGCCCACACCACCGACAGCGCAGGCAATACGTCTGAGTTTGCCCGCAATGTGGCGGTTCTTGCCCTTCCTACGCCAACCAACACCCCAACGATGACAAATACGCCCACGGCGACCAGTACGGCCACTTCCACAGCAACCAGTACGCCGACTGCCACTACCACAGCCACAGCAACCAGCACAGCGACGCCGACCAACACAGCCACAGCAACCAGCACAGCGACGCCGACCAACACACCCACAGCAACCAACACAGCGACACCAACCAACACAGCTACGCCAACCAATACGGTTACAGCAACGAATACAGCTACGCCAACCAATACGGCTACAGCAACGAATACAGCTACCGTGACGAACACCCCCACCGCAACCGGCACACCTACGGCGACGAGTACGCCCACGGTGACGAGTACGCCCACGGTTATAGGCGTACCGCCAACCTACTTTACGTTTTTACCTATCTTGAGCAAACATTAACGCCTGATGGTCGCCGGGCTGGCAGCCTGTCGGAAAAGTAAAAATTGATACATGGATGACACGGATTTTGTAATAAACAGGGGAGACTCCGGGAGGTTTGTCGCTGCTGTCAGGGTCGTCTCTAGCCTCGTTTACGGGGCGTCGTTTTTTAGCCTGGGGCTTTAGCTCCAGGTGCAGCGGACAACCGGCGACGACTAGCGCTAAAGCGCCGGTCTACAAAACAACGCCGGGTAAACCCGGCTTTTATCCCTTTGCCCACCGATTGACCCCGAAATACTGAGAAGATACGATTTATCTGCATGGTTCATTCCAGGCGATATGTGCTTTACAAATTTGGCAAGAAAGCGCGTCATGCTGAGAGCCTGTGCTGAGCTTGCCGAAGCATCCCCCGAAGCATCCCCTTCCTCTGCTGGGAGCGGGATGCTTCCCCGTTCGACGTTGCTCAGGGCCGAAGACTCTGCTCAGACCTTGTCCTGAGCAACGCCGAAGGAATGACAATTCAGCGTAAATTTGTAAAGAAGATGTTTCGCTCGATGAACCATGCCGATTTGTCTGTGAAAATCCGTCCTATCCGTTCAATTCGTGTACTTATCTTGAGTTCCCTGACAACCTGCTAGACGAGGGTATCTATGATGTCGCGGGGTTCGGGAAGACGGGCGGGGCTGGCAACGGCCGTAAACACCTGACTGATGGAAACAGGGGGGCAGATCAGTTGGGCCAGCCGGAGCGTGGCGCGGTCATAGTGGTTAATGAGAGTGGGGTAAGCTTCTAGGGGCAGCGGGTGCAGCGCCTGGGCCTTCTCCCAGGCAGACTGACGGGCGCGCCGTAGGCTAAAATTGCCCAGGGTCTCGTCGGCCTGCCCGCCCAGGCTGTCTACCAAACGAAACAGGCGGGAGGATTGATTGACGCCTTCCTGAACCTCGTCCAGCAGGCCGGCCAATACCTGGTTCACCGCAAAAAAATCACTCTGGAGATTATCTAGTGGACAATCGTGGCACACCTGCGCGGCGGCAATGCCCAGGTCCAGGTTGATGTGGGCGTTCATGCCCAACAGAAGGTGATGCAGCACCGAGGGATGAGGGTCTTGGGCGCGGTCGAAGGTGTAGGCCCAGGCGCGGGTGGGCTGCTGCCCCTGGCGATACTGCCAGTATGCCTCAATGTAGCGATTGGCAAACACCACGTCCAGGTGTTCCATGAGAGGGGGGTTTTGGAAACGGCCGTTTTCCACCCCTTCCTTAATCCGCACCGTCACTTTGCGGTACATGGCCGGAAAGAAGCCCAGGCGACTGTTTTGCTGCCAGGACGCATCAATAATGCTGCTCAGATCGTGAATGACGTCGTCAATGGTAACGGCCGTCATGTCTGTGCCTGCCTGTTGTTGTTGCGTTGCATCAGCAAATGATAACGGGATTACCCAGATGGTCAAGCGCTGTAGGCGGGCAGATTCATACGGCCGTTGTCGCCTTCCCCACCTTATGGCAAAATTGGCAACGGCCGTTCGCCAACTCGGCAAATCTCATACCGTCAGGAATTCGCTATGGTTGCCAATCAGCGTCAGAAAATTTGGGTGATAAGCCTCCTGGTCCTGGGAGTGATCTGGGCTATTTTTAGCCTGTCGCAAACCACACTGGGCCAAAGCAGCGAGCGCATTCCGGCGCTACCCACCACACCATCACCAACGTTAACCATGACATCAACGGTGACAATAACGCCGACTGTCACGGTGACGTCAACGGTCACGTTAACGCCAACCGTAACCCTAACCCCAACGATAACCGCAACACCGACGATAGATCCGCTGATCACCCTGGAACCCAGAAATTATCTACCGGCCATCGCCAAAGACCCCTCGCCCACGCCCACAGAAACCCCTACGCCCACGCCAGCCCCCGCCTGCCTGCCGTGGCCGGAAATCCCACCCGGCAGCGCCGCCAACGAAGCCACCATCCGCGGCAGCATCAACCAGCAGCGCGGCGACAACGGCTTGCCCGCCCTGGCCCAGACCCATGAATTGGAACAATCATCGCGCCGCCACAGCCTGGACATGGCCGAAAACCACTTCACCGCCCATACCGGCTCCGATGGCAGCACGGCCGCCGTCCGGATGCGCGAAGCGTGTTACGATTGGAACTATTGGGGTGAAATTATCGGCTGGGGTTTTGGCGGCGACCCGGCGGCGATGATGGATTGGTGGCTGAACAGCCCTGTCCACCGGGCGATGATTCTGAATGGCTTTGTGCAAGACTTTGGCGTGGGTTATATCCGGCTGCCCGGCAGCGATTGGACCCATTACTGGACGGTGAACTTTGGTCGCCGTGCCACTTTAGCGCCAGTGGAAACAGAAAAGCTGTACTTGTGCCAATTTAGCCTGGAAAGTGAATTGGGCGGCAGTTCGGTGCGCTTTTTCAGTGCGGAGCCGTGTGGCTTGTACCAGTAAACGGCCGTTGGCTCAACTTCCCACCACCCGAAAGTGCGCCTCCAGGTTCACCAGGTCTACTTCGCTGACGGCGACGGTGATTCGGCTGTCTAACGGCCGTTCTCCCTTCACAACCAACCGCGTGTCCAGGTCCAGGTCGGGCAGCAAGACCACATCTTTGTGTCCCCGCTTCTCGACAAGAACACCTTCTCCCTGCCAGCCTGGGTTTTGCCGCAGATAAACCAGCGTCCAGTGGCGGTTAGCCAGCCGCTCGGCGCGGCGCGCATCGCCAGATACGGCGTCGGCTGCGCCCACGCGGGCCATCACCTCCTGCGCATCCAGCAGGGGTTCGCCCGTAACAAAGGCGCGCACCTGCTGGTGGACCACCATGTCCAGATAGCGACGCAGGGGGCTGGTGGCCTGGGCGTACATGCCCAGACCCAGGCCGGTGTGGGCGCCGGGCACGCTGCTGGCCTGGCTGGGGCGCATCAGGCGGCGGCGGGCGAAAAATTCGGCGGTGGTGCCGGCTGGCGGCAGCGGCTCGGTTGGCGGCTCCTGAATGGTATAGGGCAGCGGGATGTTGTGGGCGAAGGCAAAACGGGCGATGGCTTCACCGGCCAGCAGCATGGCGTCGCGCACCAGGTCGCGGCTGCGCAGATTGGGCAACGGCCGTATGCTCACCTTGCCGGCCTCGTCAACCCGCAGCCGCACTTCCGGCAGATCAATCTCTATCGCGCCGTTTTCGCGGCGGCGCTGTTCGGCCCGCTGCGCGATTTCGTATAAAGTTTTGAACGGCTCTTCGGTTAGACGGCCGTCTACCTCCTCATAGGTCAGGCGCGTCACGTGGACCCAACTGGGCACAATCTCCAAATTCGTCACCGAACCGTCTGGCCCCAGGTCCAGCCCAAATGACAGGGCGGGCGACAGTTCAGCCAGCCCCAACCCCAGCCAATGGGTCGCCACTGGCGGCAGCATGGTGATGGTCCCTTCGGGCAGATACAGGTTGGCGCCGCGGGCGCGGGCTTCCAGGTCCAGCAGGCTGTCGGGCGCGACCAGCGCGGCCACATCGGCCACGTGTACCCACAGACGGCCGTTTTCCCAGCTCAGGGCGTCGTCGGGGTCCTGGTTGCCTTCGTCGTCAATGGCAAAGGCCGGCAGGTGGGTCAGGTCGCGCCGTTCCTCTTCCGGCAGCGGCGGCACGGGCAGGTCCGGCGAGGTGGTGGGCAGCCCGGCGCGGGCGGGATACGGGTTGTGGCTTTCGTCCCAATAACCGACGCGCAGCAGCAGGGCGTGGGCGGCTTCTGGCGTTTCTGGCTGGCCGAGGGCGCGCAGGGCCAGACTGCGCTGGGTTTGCCCCTGGGCCAGCGCAGCGGGTTCTTGCAGATAACGGCCGTCCCCTGCCGCCACCTCACCCTTGCCCAACCGGGTCAGAAAATCTGACCATGCCTTTTCTTCGGCGGCTTTGGCGGCGCGGGCGGCCTGTTCAGCGGCGGTTTGCTCCGGGGTGTGAACGGTGATGGCCGCGATGGAACCGCTGAAGTAGAGACCATCGGCCACTAACTGCCAGGCAGCCCAGGCGGTGATGGGGGTGTAATCGGCAAATACCAATTCAGCCAGCTCTGGTAGGCTGCTGACACTGTCCTGGAGCAAGTCCCAGGCGGTAGCCACATCGCCAACCGGCGGTGTGAGGTTGGCCAGGTTGGCGATGGGGCCAGGATGGAGCAGGTCTATGTCTTTGGGGCGCACGCTGAGGGTACGGCCGTCGGCCAGGGTAATCTCCACCTTTTTCTCGTTGATTTTACTCAAGCGCGCCGCCTGATTTTTGTACAGCACCAGACTATTAAGCGGTAAATCGGCGGCGGATAGTGTCGTGTCGGGCATCGTGTTAACCTCGTGTAGCCATAAGATGTGGCGCGACCAAAGTGCGTCACGGTTGACTATTGTAAGGGAGTTGCCTGTGGCGAACCAATTTAGACCCTGGGGGTTCCAGAATACTCACAGGGTCCAGATCGCACAATGACATTTTTCCCTTATGCACTCCATCTTGACTGACTCAGGAGGGGCATGGTATGATGAACCTGCCAATTATTTTATGTATAATGGGTTATGTCATATAATTTGGCTCTGAATGGGCGTATTTTGCTGGCAAGATTCGTTTTTTCGCAGGCCAGTTCTTGTGAAATTCGACGCTTGACGAAAGACAGTTAAGGAGGATAAATCATGACTCGTCGGATAATTTACATTTTGCTGGCGGTTGTTGTCGTATTGGCTGTTGTCTTGGGCATTCGTTGGTGGTTGAATCGTGACACCGGACAGGACACAGTAACCGATGGAACGGCCGCCGTGGTGGATGATACGGGGTCGTATCCGGTGGCCGAAACGACAACTGATCAGACTGCCCCTGGAGGCGACACAGGGACAACTGGCGAAACGGCCGTCACCGACAGCTCGGCTGCCGGAACGGAAACGACCGATACGGCCGTGACCGAAGGAACCACACCAGAAGGCGAGCAAACGGCCGTTGGTGATGGTGAAGACAGCAATGCCGGAGATGCCGCTGAACAGCCGACCGACGCCACCACACCCGACTCAGCGCTGGGTGGAACGGCTGAATCGGGTGATCCCAATGCCGGCGGCGGTGTGGTTGAGGCAGGGCCGGCCGATACGTCTGGCGAAACGGCCGATGCAACGACTGGCGCAACGACTGGCGATACGGCGGCCACTTCTGAGGCGGCCGGTACAGGCGGCGTGGTGGGTGTTGTCCCGCCAATTGCCATCCTGGTAACGCCCGGCCAATCGGTGCGGCATACGGTGCAAAACAACGAATGGCTTGTGCAGTTGGCCCGCTGCTACGGCACGACAGTTCCTGACATTCGCGCCGCCAATTACATCCCCGTCGCCGATCTTATTTATCCCGGTGCGGTACTCACCATCCCCAATCCGGGCAGCGCCGGCCCGATTACCATCAACGAGATGCCCTGTTTTGTCTATCACACCGTGCAGCGCGGCGAAAATTTGTCGCGGATTGCTCAGGATTACGGCATCAACTTGCATTGGTTGGCGCGCATTAACGCCATCTACAATTACAATTACATTCAGGCGGGGCAGGTGCTGGTAATTCCCAACCCGGTTCCGCCGGAATTGACGACGGCCCCATCAGCCTGGCGCTGACACCGCTAGAAGACCTGACGGCTATTTAAGGGTACAGAAAAAAACAGCCCGCACCGGTTCCGGTGCGGGCTGTTTTTTGAATGTGGATGATGGAGAGAAACGGCCGTTCCCCTGTCCTCTCCATCATCCATCCGTCAGACAACCCTCCGAGGCAGACTGCACGTTCTTGATGTATTTGTACAGCGTGCCCCGTGTCGCCTTGTAGGGCGGCATCGTCCAGGCGGCGCGGCGACGGGACAGCTCGGCGTCGCTCAGGGAAACGTCAATGGCGTGCTTTTGCGCGTCAATGGTGATCGTGTCCCCGGTTTGCACCAGGGCAATGGGGCCGCCTTCCTGCGCTTCCGGGCAGATGTGCCCCACGATGAAGCCATGACTGCCGCCGGAGAAACGGCCGTCTGTCAGCAGCGCTACGTCTTTCCCCAGGCCCGCGCCCATAATCGCGCTCGTCGGCGTTAACATTTCCGGCATTCCGGGGCCACCCTTTGGCCCTTCAAAGCGGATCACAATCACGTCCCCCTTCACAATTTCGCCCTGCTCCAATCCGGCCAGCATCTCTTCTTCCGAATCGTACACCCGCGCCGGACCACTGAAAACCACCCCTTCCTTGCCGGTGATTTTGGCGACCGCGCCATCCGGGGCCAGGTTGCCGCGCAAAATCTGGATGTGGCCGGTCTCTTTAATTGGCTTCTCCAATGGGTGAATGACCTCTTGTCCGGTGGACAGATCGGGTACGTCGGCCAGGTTTTCGGCGACTGTTTTGCCCGTTACCGTCAGGCAGTCACCGTTGATGTGGCCGTTTGCCAACAGATATTTCATCAGGGCTGGTGTGCCGCCGACCTGGTGCAAATCTTCCATCACAAAACGGCCGCTCGGCTTCAAATCGGCCAGGAACGGCACACGGTCACTGACGGCCTGGAAATCGTCAATGGTCAGGAGAATACCGGCCGTTTTGGCCATGGCGATCAGGTGCAGCACGGCGTTGGTGGAGCCGCCCAAAGCCATCACCACCGCCATCGCGTTCTCAAACGCGGCGCGGGTCATGATATCGCTGGGTTTGATGTCGCGCTCCAGCAGCAGTCGCATCGCCGCTCCGGCGCGCACACATTCGTCTAATTTATCCGGCGATTCGGCCGGATAAGAGGCGCTGTAGGGCAAACTCATGCCCAACGCTTCGATGGCCGAGGCCATCGTGTTGGCCGTGTACATGCCGCCGCACGCGCCGGGACCAGGGCAAGAATAGCGCACAATCGCCTGCCGCTCCGCATCGCTGATTTTGCCGGCGATGTATTCGCCATAGCTCTGAAAGGCGGACACGATGTCCAGCTTGTCGTGCTGCGCGGTGCAGCCGGCGCGAATCGTGCCGCCGTACACCATCATCGCCGGCCGGTCCAGGCGGGACATTGCCATGATGCAGCCGGGCATGTTTTTGTCGCAGCCGGGCAGGGCGATGAGGCCATCGTACCATTGGGCGGCCATGAGCGTCTCGATGGAATCGGCGATGATCTCGCGCGATTGCAGCGAGTAGCTCATGCCATCTGTGCCCATGCTGATGCCGTCGCTGACGCCGATGGTGTTAAAGCGCATCGCCACCAGGTTGGCGGCTTCGACGCCGGCTTTCACCTGGGCGGCCAGGTCGAGCAGGTGCATGTTGCAGGAGTTACCGTCGTACCACATGCTGGCGATGCCGACCTGGGCTTTGTCCATGTCGGCTTCGCTCATGCCGGTGGCGTAGAGCATGGCTTGGGAAGCGCCCTGCGCTTTGGGTTGGGTGATGCGGGAACTGTATTTGTTGAGTTGGGTCATGTTGCCTCCACACTAAAATAGGAGTGAGTATAGTCACTCTTGGTGTGTAACTCAAGCCAATATTTTTTAAGCGGCGTTGTCGTTTCTTACGGAAAAATTTCCAACACAATCCATTGCGACCGGGCCACCAATTGCAGCGGGGCGTTTAAGCGCAATCGGGCGATGGTCGCCCGGCCAGAGGGCGTTTTGCCAGCCAGTTTGAAAGGCGGGACTGACTGTGGCTCAAAATGGTCTAACCAGAGATGGGTGCGGGGGTTGAATAATGGAGCTTCTCTCTGAGTGTCGGGGTCAACGGCCGTTACCACATCCGATTTCCACAAATTGCAGGATCGGCAGGCCAGTGCCAGATTTGACGGATCATCCTGGCCGCCTTTGCCGGGCGGGATGATGTGGTCAACTTCAAAGGGTACGTTGAAAACAACTTCAGGGGCGTGGCAATATTCACAGCGATGTGCGGCTCGTTCCGCCACAAGGGGGTAATGAGGGTTCACGGGGATGCCTGGCTATAAAGATCGTTGCGATTGACTGGTTTGCGCCACCATGTTGGCGGTTCGGGCAATGGCGGCAATCCATTCAGTGTCTACCAACTGCTCTAACTCCCGTCGCTCGTCAGGCGACAGTGTGCTGTCATTGGCCAGAGTGTCATGAAATTGGGACATGAGGTTTTGCAGGCGTTGTTGTTGGTTTTCTGTAAAAAAGGCATCGGCCTGGAATCGTTGCAAGATAATCAGGGAATTGGCCGATTCACCTGCGGAAGCGAGAATTTTTTCTAAAGAGTCGAGTGCTTGACCGGCCGTTTTACCCTCCGCCTGCTGTCGTCCGCGAATAGCACGATAGGTCGCGTTTTTGCGTTCACCGGTTTCTTGATAGATTTCGATAGTCTGAAACATGCTTTCACCTTTTTGTTTCCTTACCAACATTCTATCACGACCGGTCTGGCTATGAAACAGTTGGACTTTACGCCAACACGGCCGTTCCCTCCACCTCAATCAGAAACTCTGGCCGCGCCAACGATTGCACGCCGATCCAGGTGGCTGCCGGGGGATGGTCGCCGGGGAAGAAGGCTTTCAGCCCTTCGCTCACCGGGGCCGTGCGGTCCATCCAGTCGTGGCGGATGTAGATGCGCAGGGCGACGACATCTTCCAGCGTGCCGCCGACGGTGGCAACGGCCGTCGCCACATTCCTTAAGCTCTGCCACACCTGCGCCCGTAAATCATTCTCGCCGACGATGTTCTGGTTCTCGTCCCAGGCCACCTGCCCGGAAAAATAGACCGTGCGGCTGCCCTGCGCCACCACAATCTGCGAAAAACCAAACTGTAGGCTGTTAAACAGGGAATCGGGGTTGAGACTTGTTTTGCTCATGGTTAGAGATTGGAGATTGGAGATTAAAGACCGGTTTAATCTCTCATCTCCAATCTCCTTTAAAACACCTTGCGCCAGTAGTGGCCTTTGTATGCTTCCGTAAAACCCATGCTGGTATAGAGCCGGTTGGCCGGGACCATGTCGCCGGTGTCTACCGTTACGTCTACCGCGCCGTAGGTTTTCAGGCGCAGAAGTCCTTCTTGCATGAGGGTTTTCGCCAGTCCTTTGCGTTGGTGGTCGGGATGGGTGCAGACCGGCTCGAAGATGCCGCGCCGGTTCATCTCGTCCCAGGGAATGCCGACGTAGGCGGCGAAATCGCCGTTGGGGGCCACCGCCACCAGGTCCAGGTCTTGGCGAATGCTGGGGGCCTGGAACATGAAGTTTTGGTACTCAACGGCCGTATGAAAATCCCGCCCAAACGCTGCATTCAACAAGTCGGCGATTTTTTGGCAGTCGCTGATGTCGGCGGGGTTGGTGGGGCGTAGGGTGTAGCCTGCGGCCAGGTCGGGCTGGACGAGCGGCTGCTGCCCCAAGCGCAGGCGGCGCACCACGCCGCCATACGCCATTTTTTCGTAGCCGCGCTCCTCCAGCAAACGCTGCCGGTGGGCGTCGTATTCATAGACAAAGAACTGAACCTGACGGCCGTTGCCCCCTTCCGCCGGTTCACTGATATTCACTTCGGCCCAATCAATCATTTCCGCTTCCAAAAAACGATAATCGGGGTGGACTTGCAAGTGTGGGTAGCCCATGCCGTCCGGGTTGACAATGCCGATAAGCTCGCCAACGGCCGTTTCCCATAGGCGGCAGTTCAGGCTCCATTCCACGTTACCGGCTTCGCGGGCATCGTGAAAGCGGCGGCCTTCCCAGCGGCGTATATCCCAATTAAAACCCACCGGGCTGATGGATACTGTTTCCAACAACAGCCGGTGGATTCGCCAATAATCGGCATCGCCAACCACCGGGCGCTGGCTGATGATTTGGTTTGAGGTGGGAGTGTCAGGTAATGTCATGGTCATACTTTGTCTTGGCGACTCGCGTCGGTTCATGCAAAAAGCCAACTCAAGTGAGCGAGCGGCTCAAGCGCCGGCGATGGCGGCCGTGCTGGTGATGACTTCGAACTGTGGCGGCCGTTCCAGGTGTTTTTTGACGGCGCACTGGTCGGCGGCGCGAATGAGGGCTGGCTTGTATTTTTCTGGGAAGTCGGGCGGGACCTGAATGTCCAGCTTTACTTTGCTGACCATGCCGGTCATCGGATTGACATCCATATTTTGGACCACACGAATCCCCTCGGCTGAGATGCCCCGTTGTTGGCAGAAACCCAAAACGTAAATACCAGCGCAGGTCGCTATAGACGCGAGAAAGAGGGCAAAGGGTGTTGGCGCGGAACTGCGCGGCGGTTGGTCGGTGGGCACGGTAAACGGGCCAAAGTGGGCGTCTACGCGGGCGCCGCCGGGAAAATCAACGATCATTTCCATTGAAAAGTCTCCTAAAATTGTGATGGGGTGACCACCCCAAATAGCTTCTTGCTCTTTAGGTTGACCCAATCGCCAGGATCAACCAATCTGTACCGCGTAATTTGGGATCGGCCACCAGATGAATCTGATAGGTTGTTGCTGCTTACCCAATATGATTATGCCCGGAGGTGGCGAATCGTGCCAGATGACAAACGGCCGTTCCCTCCACGTCAGATGTCACCATCCACCAATCGTTCAATCAACGCCGCGCCCCTTTTTTCTCTCTGACAATCAGATACAATCCAACCTATGATTCGTCGAGCCGTGGCCGCTTTCTTGCGGTGGGAATGGATATGCCTGCTGTTTTTGTTGCCCCTTACGTTTTTGGGGATGGAGTGGCAAACGGCCGTTCTCTTCTTCATCCTGCTGTTCTGGCTGCTGCGCCGGCTGGCAACCGGCCACTTCGTGCCGCCGACGCCGTTAAACGTCTCCCTGCTGCTGCTGCTGTTGATGGTCCTGGTCAGCCTGTACGCCACGTTCGACATTCCCTTTAGCTTTGGCAAGGTGGTGGGCGTTTGGTATGGCGTGGCGATCTATTTTGCCTGGACGGATTGGGCAGGTGGGTCGGCCAGACGCCTGGCCTGGGCGGTGGTGGTTTTGCTGGCCGCCGGGCTGGGCGTGGTAGGGCTGAGTCTGTTGGGTACAAGCTGGCCGCGTAAACTGCCGCTGTTAGGCCCGGTGGTCAGCGCGGTGCAGGCGCGGCTGCCCGCCCGCCTGCTGACATTGGGTGGGCCGGACGGTGGGTTCAACCCCAATCAGGTGGCCGGCGTGCTGTTGTGGGTGGCGCCGTTGGCGCTGGCGCTGCTGCTGGCGTTGGTGTGGCGCTGGCGCGAGGCGCGGCAGACTGGGGGAACGATGACGGCCGTTTTGGGTCTGCTCTTTCTGGCCGGCAGTACGGCCGTGCTGACTGGCGCGCTGCTGCTCACCCAATCGCGCGGCGGGCTGTTGGGCTTTGCCATCGGCGCGGCGTTGATGGCCGGGCTGGCGCTGCGGCGCTATTGGCGCTGGCTGGCCGGGGCGGCGCTGGTGGTTTTGTTCGCCGTCGCTGTGCTGGCGCAAACCCAGAATCTACCGGCGTTGACCTCAGCCTTGTTTGCCCAGGCGGGCGTCCCCACCGGGCAAGAAGCGGCGCTGGCAGATGGGATAAATACGTTGAACGGCCGTATCGAAATCTGGTCACGCGGCATCTATGGCGTACAGGATTTTCCCTTCACCGGCATGGGTATGAACAATTTCCGCCGCGTGGTTCACATTTTGTATCCGCTGTTCCTCATCTCGCCCGACACGGACATCGCCCACGCCCACAATCACCTGCTGCAAGCGGCGTTGGATTTGGGCATTCCCGGCCTCGTCGCCTACCTGGCCCTGTGGTTGGGCAGCGGGGCGATGCTTTGGCGCGCCTGGCGAGCGGTAGCGGGGCAGCCAACGGCCGTCTGGTCTCGCGCTCTGGTCATCGGCCTGGCCGGGTCGTTGGCGGCCCATTTTGTCTATGGCATGTTGGATGCTGTGGCTCTGGGAGCCAAGCCAGGCTTCATTTTCTGGCTGCTGCTCGGTCTCGTCGCCGCCCTGCATCGGCAAATAGCCAACTACCAACTACCAACTACCAACTACCAACTACCAACTATCAACTAACCATGAGAAAAACGTTGGATTTGCCACACGGCCGTTTACAACTGCCCACCTTCTTGCCCGATGGCACGCAGGGGGTGGTGCGCAGCGTGGACGCGCAGGATTTGGCCGCCTGCGGTATTCAGGCGGTGCAAATGAACGTCTTCCACCTGATGCAGCGCCCCGGCTCTTCGACGATTCAGGCGTTGGGTGGGCTGCATCAGATGGCCGGGTGGGAACGGCCGTTGTTCACCGATTCCGGCGGCTTCCAGGTCTACTCGCTCATCCGCCAAAACCCTAAGAGTGGTTCCATCAGCGACAAAGGGGCCATCTTCCACGTCGAAAACCACAAATACAACCTGACCCCAGAAAAAAGTGTGCAGCTTCAATTGAGCTATGGCTCCGACGTGGTGATTTGTCTGGACGACTGCACCCACGTAGACGATCCCGCCGACGTGCAGGCGGAATCGGTGCGGCGCACAGTCGCCTGGGCGCGCCGCTGCAAAGAGGAATTTGCGCGGCATGTTGGCCAGAAAAAGTATGATGGCGCGGCGCGGCCCAAACTTGTGGCTGTCGTTCAGGGTGGCGGCTCGCCCGCGCTGCGCCGCCAATGCGCCGAGCAACTGCTAGAGATCGGCTTTGATGGTTATGGTTACGGCGGCTGGCCGCTGGACGCCGAGGGCCGCCTGCTCCGCGACATGCTGGCGACTGTCCGTGAATTGATTCCACCCGAATACACCGTCCATGCCTTGGGCGTAGGCCACCCGGACAACGTGGCCGCCTGTGTGCAGATGGGCTACGAGCTGTTCGACAGCACCATGCCGACGCGCGATGCGCGACACGGCCGTCTCTACGCCTTCACCCAAGACCCAACCCGGCCCCTAACCGCCCCTTTCTTCCGCTACTTCTACATCAAAGACGACAAACACATCAAAACCAATCGCCCCATCTCCCCTTTTTGCGACTGCCCGGTATGCGCCCGCTACTCATTGGGCTATTTGCACCACCTGTTCAAGCTCAACGACAGCCTGTACCCCCGCCTGGCGACCATGCACAACCTGCGCTTTATGACGCAGTTGATGGCGGGGTTGGGCGACAAGGTGGTGGAGGATGCGGGTTCGTTGGCGCGACAGGAATAACAGGAGTAGCCGTATTCGGTAATCCGTATCCTTCGGCGTCAACGTTTGCATTGTTCTGGCGTGGCGTGGCTTTGGGCAAGAACGGCCGTTCCCTGTTAGAATCTTCGCCAACACAAGCAAAACCTGCTGAGCAGCGGCCGTTTCGCTTTGGTAGCCTGACCGACGTTGCCGGTAACGCTCAGCCATTCTCAACAAGGAGATTTGCGAAATGGAAAGAGAACGAAAGATAATCCCTGGAAGTTAAATACTCCGTCACAGACATCAGAGTATGAAATGTATGTGGCGGATAAAGACGGGCAGGAAATCATTGTCTGTACGGTGGGGAAAACGGTACTCCACTATGACTATCGCTGTCTGGCCGATTTGCACGCGATGTTAAAAGCGCATGGGGATTGGATGGAGTTAGGCAGCACAATCAGGAGCAAGGCGATGTTTGTGTGCCGCGGCAGGGGTAGGTAGATAGCCAACCCGTCATGGACGCGACAGCAGCCTGTCCACTTTAGAGCGTACCATCATCATTACCATCTCTGTCGTCTTAAACTTGCCTCTGATTCGACCCAGTTCAAAGTTAGCCAGCGTAAAGTTGCGTGGCACGTGGGGTTGTTCTGCCTCCGGTTTGCGTTCCAGGCTGAGGGCTTGGGTGGGACAGGTAGAGACGCACAGGCCACAACCAATGCAGCGATCTAGATTGAGTACGGCCGTTTCCCCCACCATTGCCACCGCCTCCATCTGGCAGCGGCGCGTGCAGGCGCCACAGCCATTGCACAATGCCGCATCCACCGTGGCGAAGAAGGCCGAGGCCAGGAGGCTGGCCGGCTGCGGATGGAGCTTGGCGCTGCGCAGCACGCCGCAGCAGTCGCCGCAGCAGCAGCATAAAAACGAGGCTTTTTGTGAATTGCTGGGCTGCAATACCAGCCCGGCGCGATTGGCTTGCTTGAGAATTTTCAGCGCTTCGTCCTGGTCAATTACCCGGCCCAGGCCATTGCGTTGGTAATAATCGGCGGCCGTGCCAAAGGAGAGGCATGTCTCCAGCGGTTTTTTACAGCCCTCACCCACAGTCTGCCGCTCCTGGCGGCAAATACAAGGCGCCACGACGATGTGTTCCTGATGGCGCACCAGTTCTTCGGCCTGCTCGTAGATCATCACTTCCTGATTGGTTTCGATGCTTTTGCCCACCGGGATGGTGCGGATTTGCGGCGCTTTTTGCCACACTTCATGGGCGGCCAGGGTGGGTAGGTACTCCTCGAAGTCGCGTACCAGTTCCGGCGTCAGCCGGTTGACCTGGAATTCCCAGATGCCGACGACAAAGTGCAGCGCGGAATACTTGGGCGCTCCTTCGGCGGGGTGCAGGCTGTAGATGAGGCCTTTGGCTTCCATTTCTTGCAGGCGCACGGCCGTTTCGTCTACAGGCAGATGGGCGCGGCGAGCTACTACCCGCGCCTCTTCCGGCAGCACAGTCAGGCAGAGGGCCATCTCTGCTTCTTCGGCGGTGAACAGGCGGCGCAAGATGCGCAGTTCCACACCAGATTCAGTAGGCGGGTAGCCGCCGGGCAGGTTGTCCAGGTGGTGGGCTAGTTTTTGGTAGAGGTCGTCAGGCATAGAAGTTTAAATTATGAATTAGGAATTAGGAATTAGGAATTAGGAATTGTGAGGCATCATAGCAGGTTGGATGGGGGTGGGCAAGTGATGATTGTCATCTTTTGTGGTGGGGTGGTGAATAAAAACGGCCGTTTCCTGAGCAGGTGACGGCCGTTTTATCCAGTCGGGCAGGCGGGACGCCTGCGCTCCCGGCAAAACTAAATGTGAATCGGGCTGCCCTCGACGCCGTGCGCCGCTTCCATCAGCGCTTCGCTGAGCGTGGGATGGGCGTGGACGTTGCGGGCGATTTCCGCGGCCGTTAGCTCGGCGTTGTGGGCCAACGTCAACTCCGGCAGCAGCTCCGTTACGTCCGGGCCAACCATGTGCGCCCCTAAAATCTCGCCATACTTCGCGTCGGCGATAATTTTGATGAAGCCATCCTTTTCGCCCAGCCCCAATGCTTTGCCATTGGCGATGAACGGAAACTGGCCGACGTTAATCTCGTAACCTGCTTCTCTGGCCTGCGCCTCGGTGTAGCCAAAGCTGGCGACTTGCGGTACGCAGTAGGTGGCGCGGGGCATCATGCGGAACTCAATGGGGTGGGTTGGCGCGCCGGCGATGGTCTCGGCGGCCACCAGCCCCATGGCGGAGGCGATGTGCGCCAGCCGATAGTCGGTCGCCACGTCACCGATGGCGTAAATGTTGGGCACGTTGGTGCGCATGTATTCGTCAATGGCGATATTGCCCCGTTCGGTCAACTGCACGCCGGCCGCATCCAGGCCAATCGCCTCAATGTTGGGTTGGAAGTTAATGGCTAACATCACCTTTTCGGCCGTCAACACCTGCCCCCCGCCAATGTCTACCGCCACGCCATCGGCCGTTTTTTCGATTTTTTCCACGCGGGTGTTGGTGTGGAATTTCACGCCCAACTTCTTGTACGCTTTCTCCAGCACGTCGCTGATTTCCGGTTCTTCGTTGGGCAGCAGGTGAGGCAGCATCTCCACAATGGTCACGTCTACGCCATAATTGACCCACATATAGGCAAATTCCACGCCAATCACACCACCGCCGATGATAATCAGGCTTTGCGGCACTTCTTCGGCCAGAATTGCTTCGATGTAGGAGATGATGTGTTCGCCATCGAAGGCCACGCCGGGCAGTTGGCGCGGCCGCGCACCGGTGGCGATGATGACGTTTTTGGCCTGTAAGTCTACTTCGCCGCCATCGTTGAGGGCGACGTGTAGGCTGTTGGGACTGGTCAACGCGCCGGTCCCATCAAACACGTCTATGTTGTTCTTTTTCATCAAGAACTGCACCCCTTTTACCAGCCGGCCGGAAACCTGGCGGCTGCGTTTGAAGGCGGCGTTGTAATCGAGTTTGAGATTTTCAAAGCTAAAGCCGAATTCTTTGGCGCGGTGTTGCAAGGTGTGGGCCACTTCGGCATTTTTGAGCAGCGCTTTAGAAGGGATGCAGCCGATGTTGAGGCAGACGCCACCCCAGTATTGTTTTTCGATAACGGCCGTCTTTAGTCCCAACTGCGCCGCCCGAATGGCCGCAACATATCCGCCCGGTCCCGCCCCCAGAACCACAAGATCATATTCGTTTGCCATCATTTTCTCCTCGCCATCTCCTGTTAGGGATGTGAATAAATGTTCAGGTGTGCCGGGGGCAGGCTGCACTGCCACCAGCCCCATCATTATACTCCACTGCCCAGGTTTTGTCCGTTGGTCCACCCATCACGGCCGTTTTTAGCACTTTTGGCGAAAGTGTTATAATCGCGCCTATGGGTTTTCCGATTTGGACTTTGTGGGGTATGGGCCTGAGTTCCTTTGGGGCGTTGATTGCCGTCGGGTTAGCGTTTGCGGCGCAGTCGCCGAAGTTTTTGCTGCGCACTCGTCTGGCGGGCTACCGGCTGGATTTGCGGGCGCGGGCGTTTACCGGTTATGGCTTTGCCCTGATGCTGTTGGCTCTGGGCTTTTTCCTGGCCGGCGTGCCCATTGGCGATGGCGCTGTCGGGGGAACGGCCGTTACCCAAATTACTCCCACTCCTGAACAAGCCGAGATGGAGATTGTCGGCGGTGCAGTCGAAGCGGGCGGAACCATCACCGCTACCCGCCCCACTTCGCTGACGCCGGTCAGCGGCGCGTTTGGCGGCCCGCCGCCCGGTCTGACCCAAGAAGAAGACACTGTGGAGGCGCCCACGGAGGCCATCACCACCACGGCCGCGTCTCCCGTCGGAACTGCTTTGTCCGGCCCGGCGGCCACGCCCACACCTGTGCCCAATACGCCCACGACCACCCCGTCACCGACCAGCACGCCAACGGCTACGCCCACCGTCACCCCCACGCCGACGCTGACGCCGACGCCGATCGAAAGAGCAACGGCCGTTATTGATGTTGGCGGTGGCACAGTCTGGCTGCGCCGCTCACCGGATGGGCAAAACATGCTCATCATGAACAGCGGCGACACAGTGATTTTGCTGAATGGTCACGCCAACCGCAGCGGCGTTCTCTGGCGGGAAATCAGCACCGTCCAGGGCGAAACAGGTTGGATGCGGGCGGAATTTTTAGTAGAAGTTGATAGTTGATAGCAAGAGGAATCTCTCCACTAGCAACTATCAACTAACAACTATCAACTCCCCAAATACGCTTCCAACGCTTCTACGTTTGCCGGCAAGGTGTGCGGCGGTGCGGCCTGGTCTACGGCCGTCGCCGGGTCTTTTAGCCCATGACCGGTGAGGATGCAGACGGCCGTTTTGCCCACCGGATCAATCTCGCCCTGTTCAATTTGCTGCTTCAACGCCGCCAAACCGGTGGCCGAGGCCGGTTCCACAAAGACCCCTTCCAGGCGGGCCAGCAGCTTCCAGCTTTCCAGGATTTGGGCATCGGTAACGGCCGTAATCATCCCCCCAGACTCATCCAACGCTGCCAACGCCTGCCGCCAACGCGCCGGATTGCCAATGCGGATGGCCGTCGCCAGCGTCTCCGGCTTTTCCACCACATGGCCCAGCACAATGGGCGCAGCCCCGGCCGCCTGCCCACCCAAAACGCGCGGCAAGCCCTTGCCATACTGCTTATACCCCATCCAGTAAGCCGAAATATTACCGGCGTTGCCCACCGGCAGGCAGTGCCAATCGGGCGCCTGCCCATCCAGCTGATCAATAATCTCGAACGCCCCGGTCTTTTGTCCCTCCAACCGCCAGGGGTTGACAGAATTGACCAGGGCGATGGGCTGGCGTTCGACGATTTGCCGCACCATGTTCAGACCGTCATCAAAGGAGCCATCAATGCTGATGACTTCTGCGCCGTAGGCCAGGGAAGCGGCCAATTTGCCCAGGGCGATTTTGCCCTGGGGAACCAACACCAGGCAGCGCAGCCCGGCCCGCGCCGCATAGGCCGCCGCGCTGGCGGCCGTGTTGCCCGTGCTGGCGCAGATCACCGTCTTGGCTCCTTCGTGGACGGCCTGGGTGATGGCCGCCGTCATGCCCCGGTCCTTAAACGAGCCGGTGGGGTTGAGACCTTCATATTTCAGGTACAACTTTAGCCCGGCTTTGGGGGCGATCTGTTCCGCCAGACGGTCGGCGCGGATCAAGGGCGTGTTGCCCTCGTTCAGGGTTACAATCTGTACGTCAGCGCCAAAAGGCAAATAGGCCCGATACTTGTGGATAACACCTTGCCAACGCATAATCTTCCACCACCTTCCATAAAAAAGGCGCAGATGAATCTGCACCTTTCGTAATCATATGAGTGGTTTGATATGGTTAGTTTGGCCGAACCCAACTAACCAACTAACCAACTTTCCAACCAACTAACTCCCCGGAATAATCAACGTTTGCCCGGCAAAAATGACATACGGCGATTGGATGTTGTTCATTTCCGCGATGGACGTCCAGGCGACGCCATATTGCACGGCAATGCCAAAGATGGTCTCGCCCTGCCTGACGACATGGGTAAATTCTGGCGTCGGCCCCGGCGCGTTCACCGGAATTTTTAGCGTCTGCCCGACGACGATCTGGTTGGGGTTAGCCAGACCGTTGGCTTCGGCGATCTGCACCCAACTGATGCCAAACTTGACGCCAATGCGGTACAAATTGTCGCCCGGCTGTACGGTGTAGTAGGTGATGTTGGCCGGGGAGGTGGGCGTTGGAGCGGGTGGTTGTGCGCCGGGCGGCGGAATTCTAAGGGTCTGCCCCGCTTTGATGTCATTGGGGTTGCTAAGACCGTTGAACTGCACCAGTGTGACCCAGGAAACGCCATATTGTAAGCCGATGCGGAACAGGTTTTCGCCGGGTTGGACAACGTGTGTCCGTTCGCCGGCGGTGACGGGCGGCGCGCTGGTGGCTGGGGGGGCGGCTTCAATGGGCACGGCCGTTGCTGTGGGCGAAATGGCTTCAACCGGTGGCGTGGTGGGCGCCGGGCTGGGCGTAGGGCTGGGTTCGGTGGGCGCGACGGCCGTTTCATCGGTGGATTGGGCTGCTTCTGGCGTGGGGCTGGGAACATTCACGGGGTAGGCGGGAGCCAGGGTGGGCGCGGCGGGGGATGTATCGCCCAGTATCCCGCCGCCTACGTCAGGATCAGTCAAATCTGGCCCGGCAACGGCCGTAGCCGCCGCTCCGCCACTTTCATCCGGGACGGGACGGACACATGCCGTCACCAACCAACTCACACCCCACAAAACAGCTACTAACAAAATAAAACGACGTTGAGCAAACATAGTCTTACCTCCACAACAATGACCACCTTTTGCCTGGCCGCCAGCGACGCAAAACAGGCGCTCAGAGCCTCCATGACGACCATTTCCTAGACATAATATAACACGCTTTTTGCTTTACGTAAAGTAAAATTCCGCCAATTTGCCGCGCTGTAAACGTTCTGGAGGTTTGTGGCGCTTGCCAGATGTGTACCGGACTTGCTACACTTATAGCCGTAGACCGAAGTCCGTTGGCATTTGCCAGAGGCGGCGACCAACGGAATACGGATTACCGCATTCGGCTACCAGGCATCATCATGAACGAGCAAGATATTCTCCATGAGCAGGCGATGGTACTGTTTGATAGAGCTTATCGCCATCACCGAAACGGCGAGTTGGGCGATGCTATCGAATTATACCGCCGCTCCATCGCCATGCACCCCACCGCTGAAGCGCACACCTACCTGGGTTGGGCCTACAGCGTATTCGGCCGTTACGATGAAGCCATTGCCGAGTGCCACAAGGCTATCCAATTGAACCCGAATTGGGGCAATCCGTACAACGATATTGGGGCTTATCTTATTGAGATGGAGCGCTGGGAGGAAGCCGTTCCCTGGCTGGAAAAAGCGATTCACGTCACTCAATACGATTTGACCCATTACGCCTATATGAATCTGGGGCGGGTCTACGAATACCGGGGAGATGGGCGTACCGCCCTGGCCTGTTACCGGGCGGCCCTGGAACTCTCTCCCCTCTATCTGGCGGCCGAACGAGCCAAAAATCGGCTGCTCGGCCGACTGAGCTAACCCCTTATGCCAACACCTGTTGGGCGCCTTGATCTGATTGCTGTGGGCAAAATCCGCAGCAAAGCGTGGCAGCTTGCCCAGGCAGAATACCAGAAGCGCCTCGGCTATTACACCCACCTGCGTCTGGTGGAGGTGAAGGATTATGTGGGGCAAGGCCAGTCAGATGAGGCGGCGATGCAAAAAGAAGGCGAACTCCTGCTGAAAGCGGCTGCGGGCGCCAGTCGCTTGATTTTGCTGTCGCCAGAGGGCAAATTAACAACCAGCCCCGAACTGGCTCAGTTTTTGCGCAAGGAGATTGAGGGTTACGGCCGTCTCGCCTTTCTCATTGGCGGCCCTTTAGGTTTCTCCGGCGCGGTTGTTGCCGCCGCCCACCACCAGCTTGCCCTCTCGCCCCTCACCTTCACCCACGAACTGGCCCGCGTCATCCTGCTGGAACAGCTTTACCGCGCCTTCACCATTCTAAACAACGAGAATTACCACAAGTGACATGGTGACATAGTGACTTGTCATCCCTTCACCTTGTCATCCCATTCCCCCAATCACCACCACATACTCGCCACGCGGCTCTTGGGTCTGCACGGCCGTGATCAACTGCGACAACGTCCCGCGCTGCACGCCTTCAAACAACTTGGTCAGTTCATTGGCCAGGGCAGCCGGCCGGTCGCCATAAACGACCAGCGCATCGGTCAGGAATGCTTCCAGGCGGTAAGGGCTTTCGTAAAAGACCAGAGTATGGGGCGATTCGGCGTCTACGGCCATAAAACGCTGGCGCTTGCCGCTTTTGCGCGGCGGGAAGCCGCGGAAGGTAAACGAGTGCGTCGGCAGCCCGGACAGCACCAGGGCCATCACCACCGCCGACGCGCCGGGAATCATGGTAACAGGCGCTTCCTGGGCGATGGCTGCTCGTATCAGGGTAAAGCCGGGGTCAGAAATGCCCGGCGTGCCGGCATTAGACACCACTGCCACCGATTTGCCCTCGGCCAGCGCCGCCATGATTTTGCCCACCGCCTGCGCCTCGTTGTGTTCGTGGAAGGCGATTTGCGGTTTGCTGATTGCAAAATGTTTCAGCAGCAGGCCGGTCTTGCGCGTGTCTTCACTGGCGACCAGGTCCACGGCGCGCAGTGTTTCCAGCGCCCGCAGGGTGATGTCGCCTAAATTGCCAATGGGAGTTGCTACCAGGTAAAGCATAGATGATTTGGGGGATGGTTGGCCGGTTGGTGGGAGAATAAAACTCCCAGCCATTAACCCCACTCTCCAATGAATTGCATAATCAGGGCGGCGCTGACGACAGCGGCCGTTTCCGCGCGCAGGATGCGTGGCCCAAGTGTAACAGGAATGGCGTTGTGGGCACGGCCGTTGGCCACCTCCGCTTCTGTCCAACCACCCTCAGGCCCGATGAACAGCGCGATGGTAGACGGCCGTTTTCCCCCAAACATCGTACCCAACACCGTGCCTATCGTCTCCGCCGCCGTCCCTTCCCAGGGCAGCAGGGCAATGTCCGCGGCGGCGGCTTGCTGCCAGGCGTCAGCCAGGCGCAGCGGCGGCGCTATTTCCGGGATACGGCCGCGGCGCGATTGTTCGGCGGCTTCGGTGAGGATGCGCTGCCAGCGGTCGCTCTTGTTGGGCGGGTGGGCCACGGCCCGCTCGGTGATCAGCGGCACAAAACGGGTGACGCCGATTTCTGTGCCCTTTTGCAGCACCCACTCAAAGTTGTCTCGCTTTAAGAGGGCCTGAAAAAGCGTTATTTGACTAGCGGGTTCGTTGGCGGCCGGCTGTTTGTGGTGGAGTACGGCCGTTACCCGCCGCCCGACTGCCACCAACTCCGCCTCATACTGCCAGCCTGCATTGTCCAGCACCACCACCCGCGCGCCAACCGGCAGGCGCAGCACGCGCCCAATCTGGTGCGCCTGCTCGCTAGAAAACTCAGCTTGGTCAGACTGAATGTCGGTGACGAAGAAGTGGTGCATGAGAGCGAGAGCTAGAGCGAGAGGAAGAGGAAGAATTGTCCTCTAGCTGTCGCTCCTTCCTTTATCAATGCAAAATACCAACTCGCCCTCGAACAGAAGCTCGGTGGCGGGCCAGGAGTGGTTGGCGATGAGTTGGGCCATGAATTCGCGGTAACGGTTGGTTAAGTTACGGCCGCCGTGGGTGCTGACGGCCGGAAAAGAGACCACCAGCCAACGCACGTTGAGCGCTTCCAGCAGCGGCCGTCCCAAATCGCCATAGTTGCGGGCAAAACGGGGCATTTCCTTGAGGAAAAGGGCCACGTCGGCCGTTTCCTGGGGGAAGGTGTGGGCCACGTCTTGCACGCGGGCCAGGGGCGGCAGCCCTTGCAGCCGGAAATAATGGTTCAGGAAATCAATGCGCGGCTCGTGGATGTCGTAGGCGTAAAACTGGGCGCCGGCCGGCAAATCCATCCAGGGGTAGGCCAGCGGATTCAGCCCACAGGCGATGTCTAACAGGCTGGACGGCCGTCCGGTGACGGCGAAAATCTGGTGGTAGAAGCTGTCCAACAGCGGCAGCCGCTCCCGTGTGGACAGGTGGGCGTGCATAATGTCGGCGCAGGCGGCTTTGATTTGCGCCGGGTCGGCGGTGGCGAAGACGGCCGTCAACTGCTCTTGCGCCGCTGCATAATCGGGGTCGCCCAGGTAGGGGGCCATAATGCTGTGCAGCTGCGCCCGTACCGCTTTGATGGCCTGTTTGGGCTTTTTGTAGCGATGCAGCGCATCTATCGCCAACTCGCGGATGGTGGCCTCGCTGGTGTCGGCATATTTTTTGGATTGTTTGACGGCCGTGACGACCGTCTCGATAGCTGTTTCGTCAACCATGAGGGGAATTTATTACAAAGGAACGAAGAGACAAAGAAGATTCTTTGCTCCTCATGTCCCTTTGTTCCTTTGTATTAAACATTCTTCTCCACCAAAAAGGCTAATTCGTTCACAAATTCAAAGCGCCGCACCTGCCAGTTTCGCCCGGCACGCCAGGCGGCAAACTGCGCCTCGTAATTTTCCACCATGCCCTTGTTGCGTCCACCCAGGCTTTTAGCCGGGAAGCTGATTAGCAGGTATTGGGCTTGTAAAGAATCTAGCAGGCGGGGCACGGCCGTTTTGTCTACCTGCGCCAGCACCGGCAGCGTCTTCAGCAACAAAACCAGGTCCACCGCCGCAAAAGAGACCGGTCCCGCCGCGTCGGCCACCTGCGCCGCGCCACGAATGCCCATCAGGGCCAGCCAATCGCCCAAAAAAGCCATCATGTCGGTGTAAATGTCCACTGCCAGATACGTTGTGTTTGGGCCAAAGGGCATCCAGGGCCAGGCCAGCGGATTCAAGCCGCAGGCCAGGTCCAACACGCTGCCGATGGGCGGCAGTCCGGCCAGGGTGGTGGTGTAAAATGTATCCAACAGCGGCAGCCGCTCTTGTGTAGACGTGTGCAGCCGCATCACCTCGGCCAGTGTTTCTTTTTGCGCCGCTGCGCCGCTGTGTTGGGCTTCTGTCAGGCGGGCCAATGCTTTGCCGTAATCAATCTTTGCATCCAGATACGCCCCGCCAATTTGGTGGAGTTTGTTTTTGGTTGCTTTAAGGGCTTCTTTCTGGCGCGGCCGTTTGCCCAATTCCTCAGCCCCAACGCGGCGCACCAGGTCAGGGCTGAGGGCGTGGTATTTGCTGGTGGCGAGAACGGCCGTTACCAATTCATCCAATGTGTCCATCGCTAAAGGGATTCGCAACGATTTACCAGGGCGGGCGCGGAGATTAGCAGCTAAATCACTCTGTTCTCCTGTTTCTATGGCCAGCAAGGTGCAGTTTAAAACAAAAATGACGGCCGTGGCCGTCATCAAACATGGGCGATACAAGACTCGAACTTGTGACCTCTACGATGTCAACGTAGCGCTCTAACCAACTGAGCTAACCGCCCGACTGCCGTTTATAAGCAGGACAAAATTATAACAGGCTTCCGCGAAGCGTCAACGGCTGAGAAAATTTCTTCAGCAATTCTCAATTTAAAATCCAGCCGTAGGGGCGGGACAGGCGGTGCAACATTTTCGCCAATCACCAATGCCTTGCCTCCCGCCTGTCGCGCCCCTCTTTGGGTCCTATTGGGCGAGACGGCGCGGGAAAATGCCGTTTGCTGCGGCTGTTATCTGTCTGCGCCGTCCCGCCCCTACTATACCATCAGAGCAAATTGGGAATTGCTGAAATTTCTTGTTCCGCGCTCTTATCCCCAAGTTGGGTAAGTTATGGTATAGTTGCCACGACCAAAGGCACACATTCACCAGGACGGTGCGGCATTGAGCAAAGGGCAGGGAACCCCGACTAAACAACGAGTTGAATTTGGCGTTGCCGGTCTGATAATTGCCATGATGTTGGCCGGCGCCGTTGGTTATCTGCTGGCGGATGCCACTGGCTACCGGTTCCGGCAGTATGGCGCGTTTTGGTGGGCAACGGCCGTATTCGTCACCTTCCTTTTGGGGATGCTCTATTATGCCATTTTTGTCCTGCCCATCCCCGGCAGCGAAGGTTGGGCCGAGGGACTGCGCCTGCTGTGGCGCAACTATCTCACCCCACCGCGCCGCCCGGCGGCCAACACGGCCCAGGCCCGCCGCACGGCAAAAACGGCCGTGCCCCCCCATTTGGCCCATCTCCCTCCCAGCTTCGTCACCCTGCGCAGCGGCATTGGTCGCAGCCATCAGGCGTTTGCCCTGGTCAAAGGTTCCAGTTATGCGCGGCCGGCCGGTCCCGGTTTTGTCGTCCTCTACAAAGGCGAATCTGTCTCCCAGGTCATAGACCTGCGCCGCCATACCCGCTCCCAGCGCGTGAAGGCCAATACCCGCGACGGCATTCCGGTGGAACTAGACGTATTTGTCCTCTTCCGCATCTGGCAGCAAGAGCCAGACCTGAGTCCAGATAATCTCGTTTATCCCTATGATTCAGATGCACTTTTTCAGGTGAGTTATGCCAGCAGCGTGGACCCCACCGATACGCTGCGCCGCTGGTCGAGCCAGGTTGTCCCCCGCGCCGCCGCCATGTTGGTCATGGAAATTGCCCAATACGCACTGGATGAATTTTACCAGGTAGACGCCAATGGCTTTGGCCCCCTGAACGAAATCCGGCAGCGCGTGCAGCGCAACCTGGAACAAAACGACGGGCTGGCCGGGATAGAGATTTTGAATGTGGGGACCAGCAAACTGATCTTGCCGCCAGAGGTGGCCGGGCAGCGCATCAAACAATGGCAGGTCCGCTGGCAGCGCGACATTTCGATCAAGCGGGCGGCCGGCGACGCTGAAGTGGAACGCCGTCTCAAACAGGCGCGGGCGCGGGCGCAGATTGAAATCATAGACAACATTACCCAAAGCATCCTCTCCATGCGGCGCAGCGACGACGTAAACCTGACCGAAGTGATTACCCTGCGTATGATCGAAGCGTTTGAAGAGGCGGTGGCCGATGTGTCTACCCAGGCCCTTATTCCCCAGCCGGTGTTAACCAGCATTGTGGACAGCTCGCGGGAAATGCTCACCTGGATGGAAGCGCAAGAGGAGTCGCCATGAGACGCCGCCAGACGGCCCCGGCTCCTTATAATTCGCTGCCGGTCTCGCGCGCCGCGTTTCTGGCTATTTTGGTCGTTGCTATGCTGCTTTATTGGGTGGCCGCCCATTATCTGGAACGGCTGGACCTGACGGCGTCGTTGAACACGCGCTGGCAAACCTGGCTGCCTGGTTTGCCGCCTTTGCCGATGCCTTTTGTGGTGCTGGCTGAATTTTTCCATCCGCGGGTGCTGCGTCATTTTATCCCGGTGTTCACCGGTTGGGTGTTGGCGTACCTGGCGGCGGCCAGCCTGCTGCGGGTGTTGTATGATTTGCCAGACAGCGCCACAGCGCGGCGCTTTTTAAGCCGCCTGGTGGGCGAAGCGGCGCAGGAGCCGGCCGTGGCTGTGTCTGCTAATACGTTGGCAAAACTGCGCCAGAGTTCGGAGCTGCTGCGGGTGGGTGGGCCGGGCCTGGTGCAAATTCCGGCCGGGGAAGTGGGGGTGACTGAGGTGAACGGCCGTTTCCATCGTCTTATCCCCTCCGGCAAACAGAAAATCGGCCGTTTTGAATACATCCATGCCCTTCTGGATTTACGCACCCAGGAACGGCATCTTAGCGAAACGCCGCTTGTTACCCGCGATGGCATAGACATGACTGCCGACGTAATCCTCGTCTTTCGCATTGACACTGGTGGCCTTCTGCCCACCCGTGAAAATCCTTTCCCCTACAACCCGGAAGCCGTCCGTCTGGCCGCCTATGCCGAGATCAACCGCGACGTCGAACACAGCTTCACCTGGCAAGATGCGCCGGGCAACATGGCGCGCGGCCTCCTGGCCGGCATCGTCGCCAAATATCCGTTGGATGAACTGCTTCATCCCCAGGGGCGGCGCGAACCATACCTGACGTTAAGCCAGGAATTGGAGCGCCTGCTGCGCATAGCACTGGAGGACATCGGCGTTGATCTGCTCAGCGCCCACATTGGCCGCCTGGAAGCGCCACCAGAAGCTCACCAGCAATACTTTGAGCGCTGGAAAGCCGACCTGGAAACAGACGCCCAACTCATGCTGGCCGATGGGCAGGCCAACGCTTTGTCGGAGACAGAAATCGCCCGCGCCGAGGCGGAACTGCTAATGATTCAGGCCATCCTGGAAGGGCTGGATAATGCCCGACGCGCCGGCGGCGTGGGCACGATGCGGGAAGTGGTGGCCCTGCGCATGATCGAAGCGTTGGAAAAAATGGCGCGCCAATCGCAGCAGTTTCAGGCGCTGCCGGCCAGCCTGATGCCGCAGTTGGTGGACTGGCAGCGGCAGCTGCGCACCGGGCGTTTGCCTGAGCAGCGCCAAGAGGGCCAACAAGCGCCATGACATCCCACTCCCCGGCCATAACGCTCCCCTCCGCCGATGATCTGGAGACGCTGCTGGAGATGTTGTATCCCGACCCACCGCTGGTGGATATTTTGACGCTGAAAGAATTTAAGTATCGCTTTCGTTTTAGCGGATTGGGGGTGGGGGCGGTGGCGGCGCTGGAGCAGTCGCAGCGCGTTTCCCGCGCTATTGGCGATTATGATCAGATGGGGTTGAGCGAATTTTATAATGGCCTGATCTATCTGTACGCCGGGCAGTTTTTGGGCGCGCTGCCCTATTTTGCCGAGGCGCGCCGTTATTGGGATTTTGCCAATCGGGCGGCGGCCGTTTGTCTGGCTTATTTTGCCCAGGCTGTGGCGCAGCAGGGCGCGTATCATTTTGAGCTGGCGCTGACTTATTATGGCAAGACGGAAAAACGCCTGGCGCAGTTTCCGGTGGATGATGTGACCAGCCAGCATGGGCCGTTTTGGCGCGCCCTGCGGGCGCAGTTGGCCGCCGGGCGTCAGGCGGTGCTGCGGCAAATGCGAGGGGATGTCCATGAGGAAACAACTGGCGACGCGCCGGCCGCATCGGCCCCGCCCTCGGTCCAACCCCAGACCGATGGCGAAGCGCCCACGCCGGTTATCGCGCCGTCGCTGGAGATACGGCCGTCTGCCCCACCGCCCACTCCCCCAACCACTGTCCGGGCCACGGCCGGCTTGCCCATCATCAAATTGTCGCCGGAAACGGCCGTTCACCGGGAACCAGGCAGCGCGCCATCCCCCGCCGCCCCTGTGCCTATCCCCGACCACCAAAACCTGAACGATCACCTCATTTGGATGAAACCCGACCCGGCCGATTGGCCGCAGGTGCAGACCCTTTTTCCCGATATTTCCGCCGAAACGCGCATCCTGGTAGACCGGCGCTTCGACAATTATCCCATTCGCCCCGGCGACCTGGTGATTGTGGATGATGCGGCCGGCGCGGGCATTGTGCCGGTGCAGCCAGAGCAGCCGCCCATGGCCACGCGCTACCCCTCGCCCATCTTCCTGGGCAAAATTGAGCATCCGCCACCGCCAAACCAGATTGCGCGGGCGCAGGGGGCCGATCATGGCAAAGGCAGCGTCAAATTGTCGCCAGATCAGGAGCGCCCATTGTACGCTGACGATATTATTGGTATTGTTATCGGCATTTGGGTGGGACTAAAAGGGCCGCAGTGGGTTTCAAGGGAGAAATAATATGGGCGAACACATTTTGGTCATCGGGGCGACGTTGTTGGATACCAAAGGCAAACCGCTGGCCGGGTTGCAGCCGGGCACGTCTAATCCGGCCGACGTGCGCATTACGCGCGGCGGCACGGCGCGTAACGTGGCGGAAAACCTGGGGCGGTTGGGCGCAGATGTGATTCTGATTTCGGCCGTTGGTCGGGATGTGATTGGCGACCAACTGCTGGCGCAGACGGCCGATGCCGGGGTGGATGTGAGCCATGTCTTGCAGGAGGCAGACTACCACACGGGCGCCTATCTGGCTGTATTGGAAGACGATGGCTCGCTCTCTGTGGCCCTGGATGACGTGAGCGTGATGCAAACCATCACCCCTGGCTACCTGCATCGTTTGCGGCGGTTGTTTCGCGACGCCTCGTTGATTATGATGGATGGCAGCCTGACGCCGGACGCGATGAACACAGTGGACCGGTTGGCGGCGCAGTATGGCGTGCCGCTGTGCGCGGACCCGTCGTCGGCGCGGCTGGCGTATAAGTTACGGCCGTTTCTCTCCCATCTGCACCTTGTTGTCCCCAACCAGATGGAAGCGGCCGAATTGCTGCAAATTGATGTAACCGGGCACGATTCAGACACCAGCCTCGACCTGGCCCGTATGTTGGTTCAGGCTGGGGTGCGAACGGCCGTGCTTACCCTGGCGAACTACGGCCTCAGCTACGCCACGTCCGACGAGGTGGGCTATCTGCCGGCCAGCTATGCCCACATCGTAGACAACACCGGAACCGGCGATGCTGTTACCGCGGCCATCATGTTTGGCATGTTAAACGACCTGCCGACCATCGAAGCCATTCGCCTGGGAGCCGCCGCCGCCAGCCTGACCGTGCAAACCAACGACACTGTCGTGCGCGATCTGAGCCTGGACATGTTGTACGACCATTTGATTGTTTAAGGGGGAGTGGTTGGTTGGTTGTTTAGTATGTTAGCCAATTAGCCAACAAACTGCCAAACCAATCACCAGGGAGAACACATACGCAAACATGCTGCTAAACAACAACTTACTGGGCGTCATTGTCTGCTCACTCTACATTTTTAGCATCATTGGTCTGGCAGAACTGCTGCGCTGGTGGCGCGGTTACAGCAGCGGCTTTACGCGCAAAATCATCCACATCGGGGTGGGTATGATGACCTGGGTGCTGGTGTACCTGTTCACCTCGCCCTGGCCGTTTATTGGCATGTGCCTGGTATTCGCCTTTCTGCTGTACCTGGATTACAAGTATGAATTGGTCCCGGCCATGGCCAGTACGGACAAATCGAACAAAGGCACCATTTATTTCCCGCTGGCGGCGGCCGCGGGCGTGTTGGCGTTTTGGCAGCAGCCCCCCTTGATGGTGGCGGCGCTGATGCCGCTGACCTGGGGCGATGGGTTGGCGCCGGTGGTGGGCAAGGCTTACGGCCGTCGCGCTTATTTTGTCGCTTCCCACATGCGTACCGTAGAAGGCTCGGCCGGCTTTTTTGTCTTTGGGCTGCTGTTTACCTGGCTGGCCCTCTGGGTGATGCCGGGACCGCCCGCCATCACCGCGGCGGTGGCCTTTTTGCCCGCCCTGGTCATCACCTTTTGTACCACGCTCATTGAAGCGGTATCCATCAAAGGTATTGATAACCTGACGATCACCGCCGCTGCCATTTTTCTCCTCTACTTCTGGCCCTTTTTATGATTATTGTCCCCTTTAACCAGATTCAGGCTGTGCTGTTTGATCTGGATGGCACGTTGATTGAGACCGATGACCTGGCGGTAGCCCAGGTGGAGCGCTGGTTACGGCCGTTATTCGCCCACCGCGCCCCCCACATCGCCCGCTGGCTGATGATGAAAGCGGAAACACCCGGCAACGCCCTCATCACCCTGCTGGATTGGCTGCACCTGGACCTGCCCCTGATGGGCTTTACCGACCGGCTGCGGCGGCGGCGCGGCGTCTACCCCGCGCCAGAATTTGTGCTGATTGATGGGGTGGACGAGATGCTGCTGGCGCTGGCGCAGCGCTATCCGTTGGCCCTGGTAACAACCCGCAGCCGTTACCACATAGACCAGTTCTTGCTGCGTTTCCCCCAATTGGCAGACGTCTTCACCACCACCTGTGGCTTGCAAGACACCCGCCGCCTGAAGCCCCATCCAGAGCCTGTTTACCTGGCGGCTGCCCGGCTGGGCGTGCCGGTGACCAACTGCCTGATGGTGGGAGATACAACGGCCGATGTATTGGCGGCGCGGCGCGCCGGGGCGTGGAGTGCGGCTGTCTTATGTGGTTTTGGTGAACGGGGCGAACTGTCTCGCGCTGGCGCACACGTCATCTTCCCCTCCACCGCTGACGCGACTCCCTGGTTAATGAAGCTTTAGCCCAAATCCTTCGACAAGCTCAGGACCAATCGTCAATCGTGAATCGTCAATCCCCCCATCCCTCGGAGCCAATCAGCGGCACAAAGGCCACTGAACCCTTGCGCTCTTCCTGAAACACGGCCGTATCCACCCGCGTCACCCGAATAAGCTGCTGCTGCCGCCGGTCTGCCCCCACCGGCATCACCAGCCGCCCGCCGATGGCAAGCTGCTGCTTCAATGAGTCGGGCACAGCCGGACCCCCGGCAGCCACGACGATGGCTTCAAACGGCGCCTGCTCTGGGTAGCCCTGCGAGCCATCGCCATGAATGACATGGACGTTGTCGTAACCCAAATGGGCCAGCCGTTTTCGGGCGTAGGCCACCAGTTCGGCGTGGCGTTCGATGGTGTAGACCACACGGGCCAGGCGGCTGAGTACGGCCGCGGCGTAGCCAGAACCGGCCCCCACTTCCAACACCACATCGCCTGGCTCCAGGCGCAGCAGGCAGATCATGTAAGCGACAACATAAGGCTGTGAGATGGTTTGCTTGTGAGGTAACGGCAGGGGGCCATCTTGATAGGCGTGGAGATGGTAATTTTTGGGCACAAACAACTCGCGGGGGACGGTGTTCATGGCTTGCAGTACGGCCGTATCCCCAATTCCCCGCTGCCGAAGCTGTTCCTCGACCATCGCCGCCCGCTCGGCGGCAAAAATTTGTTCTGTCACTGCTTCCTGCTAGGCGTGGGTTTCCAAACGCGCGGCAAGCTCTTTAAGTTTGCCCCACTCTTTGCGTAAAACGTAGATCATCGCCAGCGACATCAGCCATTGCAGTTCGCAATCGGGGCGGGCAGCCAATTCCTCGTAAACCAACAGCGCCTTGTCATCTGTGCGGCGCTGTTTGACATATTCATTCGCCAGTTCCACCAGGTAAATATCCCGCTGACGGCGCATGGTGGCCGATTGGTCAGCGCGGCTGCGGTTGGCAAGAATGCCCCGGCTGATCCGGCCCACCGTTTCGATCAGTTGGTCAGAGGTAAACGGCTTGGTCAGGTAGCCGCGCGCGCCGACGGCCATGGCCTCCAACAACGTTTCCGGGTCGCGTTCGGCCGAAATGACAATACAGGCCATTTCCGGCCGTTCGGCCAGCATCACCTCGATGGCCCGCAGGCCGTTCATGTGCGGCATGTTGACGTCCATAAGGGCCATGTCTGGTTTGTGTTGGCGGGCTAATTCCACGGCTTCACGGCCGTTTTTGGCAATCGCCACAATCTCAACGTTAGGGATCAGCGTCAACATCAGGCGCGTGCTGCGACGGGTTTCGGTGACATCATCGGCGACCAAAACACGTAATCGCTGCGGTTGATGAGACGATAGGGTCTGGTCCGACATCTTTGGCAATCCTCAAACAGCGGCCTGGTACTGGCAAGCCACTGTGCTAATTCCAGGCTGGTTATTGTTGTAGTGGGTATTCGTATTATACACAATGGCGAAGGGGTAGGGAAGCAAACAAATCCGCGGCTCCAGTCCCCGGCATTTTTTAGGATATGCCGGGGACCTGTGTAAGATTCAGAAACGGTTACTCGTTTTCAAACTTGAAGGACAGGGCAACCCGCGCCCGATATTCAACCACCTGACCTTCCTCCAGCCGCATGTCCAGTTTCACCACCTCGGCAACGCGCAGATCACGCAGGCTTTGATTGGCCCGGTCCACCACGCTTTTGGCGGCCTCTTCCCAGGAATTGGGGCTGGTTCCTACCAACTCGATAATCTTGTACACACTCATTGCAAAAAACCTCCTTCAATTGGCGGCGCATGGCTGGCATGTAAATGGCGGTGAGCAACTCTGGTAAATAAAGTGGAAAACTGTTATCAGGCTATCAGGAAATAGCGGCGTTGTCTAGTAGCAGTGTTCGATACCTGGTCCACTCCCCGTTCTGCTCAGTCTAATTTGTGTTATAGTTTATACGGTGCAAGCGCACAGGAAAAGACATCCACATGACTACCCCCGCCGAACCGACTACCCTGGAAAAGATGCGCGGCCTGCGCTGGAGCATCTTTGGGGATTCTGCTAACTCCATTTTTGTCCAATTCACCTATTTTGGCTCTGTCTTCATCCTCTTCTTAGACGCGCTGGGTTTGGGCAAAGGGGAAATTGGCGTGCTGCTCTCCTTCTTCCCTTTTGCCGGACTCATCGCCCTTGTTGTTGCGCCGGCCGTCGCCCGCTTTGGCTACAAACGCACCTTCCTCACCTTTTGGTCGCTGCGTACTGTCATCACCGCTTTTTTGCTGTTGACGCCTGGCGTGTTAGCAACCTTCGGTGAAGCAGTCACCGTCGTCTATGTCGGTCTGATTGTGGCCGGGTTTGCCCTCTGCCGCGCCATCGGCGAGACAGGCAAATATCCCTGGACGCAGGAATATGTGCCCAACCATGTGCGCGGCAAATTCTCCGCTTTGGATAACCTGTTTACCACCATTGTGGGCATTTTGGCGGTGGTTACGGCCGGGTTGGTCATAGAACGTTCGGCCGATCTGACCGGCTTCATGCTGCTGATGGGCGCCGGCGTGCTGGCCGCTTTCCTGTCTGTGTGGGCTTATTCCTTCATCCCCGGCGGCGCGCCGATCCGCGGCGCCGGGCAGCAAAGCCACCGCGACCTGCGCGATGCCATCACCGATCGCAGCTTTCGCAACTATCTGCTGGCAATTGCTCTGATGACCCTGGCAACCACGCCGATGACTTCGTTTTTGCCCCTGTTTATGCGCGAACAGGTGGGGCTGACCGATGGACAGGTGATTCTGCTGCAAAACGGCACGCTGCTGGGTACACTGGTTTCGGTATACGCCTGGGGCTGGGCGGCCGACCGCTACGGCAGCACGCCGGTGATGTTGTCTGGGGTGCTGATGCGCGTCTTTTTGCCGGTTTTCTGGCTGCTCATGCCCCATAACAGCCCGTTTAGTCTGCATATTGCTCTGGCGATTGCCGTTTTTCAGGGCGTCGCCAATATGGGCTGGGCCATAGGCTCGGCGCGGCTGCTGTTTGTCAGCATTGTGCCCCCGGCTAAAAAAAGCGACTACATGGCGCTGTATTATGCCTGGGTGGGCGTGGTCGGCGGCCTGAGCCAGCTTATTGGCGGTTGGCTGTTGGACTTTTCTCAGGACGTATCAGGCCAATTTCTTATCGTTGATCTGAACCCGTACACATTGTTGTTTGTCCTGGGCCTGACTTTGCCGCTGGCAAGCCTGTTGTTTTTCCGGGGGGTGCAGGCCGACAGCACGGTGAGTATGGGCACGTTTGCCGGTTTTTTGCTGCGCGGTAATCCGTTTATGGCTGTTGAGTCTATGATCCGCTACCACATGGCGAAGGATGAAGAGGCGACGGTGCGTATGACGGAGCGGTTGGGGCAGGCGAAAAGCCTGCTCACCACGGAGGAGCTGCTGGAGTCGCTGGCTGATCCTCGTTTCTACGTGCGTTTTGAGGCGATTGTGGCGATTGGTCGTACCCGGCCAGACGAACAGCTCGTTGCGGCACTGACGGCCGTGCTGCGCAGCGCCGATCCGGCATTGGCAGTGATGGCCGCCTGGGCCTTAGGCCGAATGCACGATGAGCGGGCGCGGGAACCGCTGCTGCTGGCGCTGGATTCTGACTATCGTTCGATTCGCGCCCACAGCGCCCGCTCGTTGGGCACGCTGGGCGACGCTTCGGTGATCCCGATGTTGCTGGCGCGTCTGGCGGCAGAGCATGACCATGGGCTGCGTATCGCTTATGCGTCGGCGCTGGGGCAGCTGCAGGCGGCCGAGGCGGCGCCGCTGCTGACGCGGCTGCTGTATCAGGAGACGGATGAGATGCTGCGCCGGGAGTTGGCTCTGGCTTTGGCCCGGCTGATGGGCGAGGAGTATCATTTTGTCCAGTTGGCGCGGCAGGTGAAAGTGGAACCGGGCACTCTGTTGTCGCAGACGGTGACGGTGTTGGCGAGGAGGTGGGAGGGGGAGGGGAATACGGCCGTTACTCCCCACACCACCTATCTTACCGACTGCGCGCTGGCCCTCAGCCTGGGCGATCTGGCACAAGGCTTTGCCCTGCTGGGCCGTTTCCTGGCCGATTTGGCGGCCAGGGGGTTGGCCGAACCACAACAAACCATTTTGGCCGAATGCGCCGCCCGTCTGGCTGAGTTTGGCGACACCCGGCCAGAATACGCGCTGCTGGCGCTGCACGTTTTAACCTATTCGACTGTGCCATAGTTGCCCAGATTCATGCCTTGAAATTGAAAACCGTCCACGCCTGCTTTCGTTTATAATGTGATCATCTCGTTTGGTTGTTTTGTCTGTTGGTCTTATGCGGAGGTGGGGTCATGACGTTCAGAAACGATGAAACAATAGATTGTGCGCGTTGTGGACGGCCGTTCTTCTACAGCTACGAGAGACAGCGCGCGGCAAGTTACAAACGGCGCAGTCCGCCCAGATATTGCCGTGAGTGTTGGGCTGTCATCAGCAATGAGCGGCGCTCCAGTCAAGCCGACCATCCCACGCCGCCCATACCAGATTGGCCGCCGCCGCTTGCGCCAGCCGTCCAGTCAGAGCGCCAACCAGAACGGCCGTTGCCAGAAGTACGGCCGTCTGCCCCCAAACCCTCGCTGATCAAATTCGATCTGGCCCTGATTGTTCTGGCGCTTCTGGCTTGCGTGGTAGCCTGGTCCCTTCTGCAATTGTTGATGGGTTGAGGGTGCAGCGGGTGCGGAGTTTCTCCAGAGAAGTTCCGCGCCCGCTGCGTTTGCCATAAATGTCTCTATGCTTCGTTGATGTTGTCCCGTTCCTTCACGCCAAAGCGCGCTGGCGGCAGCACCAGGAAGACCAGATTCAGCAAGATGCCGATCAGCGCGGCGAACACAATGGCCGGGATGCCGTTGGGGAACAGCACCGGCACGTTGAACGGGAAGATGCCATTCGGCAGCGCCAGGTTGCCGCCAATGCCGGTGATAAGGATGATGGCCCCCACCGCTAACTGGCGCGGCTCGAACAGATTTACCTTTTCCGATTGGATGAGGGCCACGCCCTGCATCCCAATGACGCCGAAGAGGTAGATGGACAGGCCGCCGGTAACGGCCGTTGGCAATGTATTCACCACCGCCGCCAGCTTGCCCACAAAACCCAGCACAATGGCAATGCCGGCCGCCACCATCAGCACCGGCACCGAATAATTGCGCGTAATCGCCATCAGGCTGTTGTTCTCGCCGTAATTGGTCCCGGCGCAGCCGCCCAACATGCCCACCACCAGGTCGTCGCAGCCGTCGGCCACCAGATTCAGGCCGATGAGGTTCTTAATTTTCAGCGGCGCGCGTCCCAGTTCCTTTGCCAGTTGGTCAATGTATAGGCTCATCTGGTACAGGTGGGCCGTGCTTTCCGGGATGGTGGCGATGGCGATGAGGGCGATGCTAACCACCGCGCCCCAGGCGCGTGGGTCTGTGAAGGCGGGCAGGGTGATGGCCGGTACGCGCAGCCAGGGGGCCGCGCCCACGGCCGTAAAGTCCACCAACCCCAACGCCGTCGCCACCACGTAGCCAGCCACCGCGCCCAACAAAATCGGCAGCATTCCCAGCAGGCCGCGCCCCTGCAAATAGACCGAAAACAACACGGTGGCAATCAGGGTGATGAAGGCCACGCCCCAATGCGCCTCGGCCATGTTCAGCGCCGCGCCGGCCAGGGCGATGCCAATCACAATCGCCACGCTGCCGGTGATGACCGGCGGCAGCACTTTGTCCAGCGCCGCCTTGCCCACACGCATAATCAGCAGACCGATGAGAATTTCCAAAACGGCCGTGCCCAAAATCCCCACCTGCACCAACTGCACCCCTTCCGGACAGTATACTGTGGCCGGGTCGTTAAAACATTCTGGCACAAACTGGCTCATCACCGTAATCACCACCGTGATATAGCTAAAGCTGGAGCCATAATACATGGGGATGCGCCGCCGCGTCACCAGCAGGGCGACGATTGTGCCCAACCCACCGGCCAACAGTGTCACGCCTACGTCGAACTTGGTCAAAATCGCCACCAACACCGTCGCCGGGAACATCGTCAGCACCTGCTGAAAACCCAGGCTCAACATCGAGCCAATGGGCGGCGTGTCGCCTGGCATGTAGCCAAACACCTCTTTTTTCTTCGTCAAACTTGCCATGATCCTCTCCTTGTGAATTGTGAATAGTGAGTTGTGAGTTGTGAAGGGGTTGGCTGGCGGACCGCAGACATAAAAAAAGGACTTTTCGTCCATGACGAAAAGTCCTTGATTGTTGGGTTACGGCCGTTTCCGGCTCTTTAAGCATAAAAAACGGGCAATTCACTGCCCGCGTACTGCTTTCGTATTCGCCGCGGCCCGCTTTTGACCGCCCCAGGTTCTCAGTGTTGTTACTCACTGAGATGCTATTATATGGGTGGCCCAACGATTCACCAACAAGCAAATGTGCCCAAATTTTTGCCCGTTGGTTTGGGCGAGCAGCGCTCGTCAATCGTCAATCGCCGCTCTCTTGCAAAAACGCGGCTACCGCTGCGGCCGATTCCAGTTGCAGCGCTTTCTCTGCCAGCCGTTTGGCGTCGAATTCGGTGCTGCGGCGGACGGCCGCTTTGACGACCGGGATAGCCGGGGCGCTCATGGACAGTTCGTCCAGACCCAGGCCGATCAACAGCGGCGTCGCCTGGGCGTTGCCGGCCAGCTCACCGCACATACCCACCCAAATGTTGGCCGCGTGGCCGGCGTCCACCGTCAGCTTAATCATGCGCAGCACGGCCGGTTGCAGCGCCTGGGCCAGCCCGGCCACACGGGCATTCCCCCGGTCGGCGGCCATCACATACTGCGTCAGGTCGTTGGTTCCGATGGAGAAAAAGTCGGCTTCTTTTGCCAGTTGGTCGGCAATAGCCACAGCCGAGGGCACCTCGATCATAATGCCCACCTGGATGTTTTTGTCGAAGGGGGCTTTTTCTGCTTTTAGTTCGGCCTTTACTTCGGCCACCAGCGCTTTGGCGGCCTGCAATTCCGACAATGCGCCGACCATCGGGAACATAATTCTAATCTTGTGCCGGTAACTGGCGCGTAAGATGGCGCGGAGTTGGGGTTTAAAGACGGCCGTCTGATCCAAACAAAACCGTATGCCCCGCCAGCCCAGGAACGGGTTCTCTTCCTTGCCCTGGTCTATGTAGGGTAGGGGTTTGTCGCCGCCTACGTCCAGGGTGCGAATGATAACCGGTTTGTCGCCCAGCGCCGCCGCCGCCTGTGTGTAGGCCACAAACTGCTCCTCTTCCGTTGGCGCTTCTGTCCGCCCCATGAAGAGAAACTCCGTGCGGAACAAGCCCACGCCTTCCGCGCCATACTCCAGGGCGATGGCCGCGTCGTTGGGGCCGCCGATGTTGGCCGCCACCTCAATATACTTTTTGTCTTTGGTGACGGCGCGTTGTTGGGCGCTGCTTTTCACTTGTCGCTGCGCCGTCAGCCAGTCGAATCGCTGTCTGGCTAATTCAGTTAGCTGCTTGTCGTCCGGTTCAACCCACAGACGGCCGTGCTGCCCATCCAGGGCCACCGTCTGGCCGTCGGACAACGTTTCCAACTGCGCGCCGATGCCCACAATAGCCGGAATGCCCAAAGCGCGGGCCAAAATCGCGCTGTGGGCCGTCGCGCCGCCCAGTTCAGTGCAAATGCCCAGAACTTGCTTGGGGTCTAGCATGGCCGTATCACTTGGCGTCAGGTCGGCGGCGATGAGGATGGACGGTCGTTTAAAATTCAATGACGGCCGTTCAAATGCCATCAACTGCCCCAATACGCGCTGCCCAACGTCTTCCACGTCGGTGGCCCGCGCCTGCATATACGCATCTTCCAGCGCCCGGTAACGGCCGGCCGTCTCGCTGATCGTTTGCTGCCAGGCAGCTTCGGCGTTGATTTTTTGCCGATTAATGCGCGTCTGGGCGGCGTCTAGCACGTCCGGGTCATCCAAGAAGAGCAGATGGGCTTCAAAAATGGCCGCTTCACCAGCCCCCACCTGAACGACGGCTTGTTTATGAAGCTGCTGGATTTCTTGACGGGCGGTCTGCACGGCCGTTGTTAACCGCGCCCATTCGGTGATGGCATCCTCGATTTTTCGCGTGGTCACTTCTGGCAGGCGCGGGCGGTATTGCACCACCGGCCCAATGGCGATGCCCGGTGAAGCGGGAATGCCCACCCATTCGCCGGCGGTGGCCACCGGCGCCAGAACGGGTGTGGCCGGCGGGGCGGTTTCCGCGCCAGTATCGCCAAAATTGTCATCGGCCAGGGACTGAATGGCGGCCAGGGCAGCCGCGGCATCTGGCCCGGCTGCGGCGACGACAATCGTATCTCCCTGGCGCGCGCCGAGAGTTGCCACCTGATTGAAGCTTTTGGCGTTGGCGGTTTGTTGACCACGCCGGATTTGCAGGTTGGCCTGGAAGCGGTTGGCAGTGGCGACGAAGCGGGCGGCCGGGCGGGCGTGCAGCCCCAACTTATTGGGCACAACCAGGGTGATGGTTTGGGCGTCGTCGTCGGGTAACGTGGATACGGCCGTTGTCACCGGCGCATCTAAATGGCTCAACTGCTGCTGCTTCACGGTCAGCGCGTCTTGCGCCTCTTGCATCACCTGGCTGGCGGACGCGCCAATGGAAGCCTGCACGGCGGCGGCCAGGGCGCCCTCCACCAGGGGGGCCGGGGAGAGATAAATATGCGGCTGTTGGTCTGGTGAGAGGAGTTCGACGGCCGTTTCCGTACTCAACAACGCGCTGCCCAAATCCATCAAAACGACCACCCCATCCTCAGAATAAACCGACTCGATGGCCGCCATCACTTTGATGGGGTCTGTGCCGATGGGGTGGGCGGGGTCGTCAATGCCCCCGGCAGTGGCAATTGCCACCTGCCCCTGCACCATTTGCAGGGCCAGTTCGCGGACGCCCGCGGCCAAAGCAGCGCTGTGTGATACGATGACTATGCTAACCATGAAGCCTCAATTTGATTAGTTGGCAAGCTGGCGGCACGACGGACAATCAATCACTTCGTGGACGGCCGTTTCCAGCTCTGGTGTTAAATATTCCGGTGGCCCTGCTTTGAAGCCGGTATCGCCGCACCAACAAGCATACCAACCCATAGGCGCTGTGCCAAACAAGATGCGCGGCAGTTGCAGGTTGATGATCTCGATGTCCATGCCCCATCGGGCATTGGTGATCAGCCGTTGGCAGCCGGCCGCGTGCAGCCTGTTGGCGTAGAGCAAAAAATGTTGGCAATGACGCATCAGCAGAACGGCCGTCGTCACGCCGTTTGGTACTCTCTCGAGCAGCGCATCCACCTGCCACGCCGTCAGGTTGCCCGGCAAATGGCGTCCGGCTCGCTGCAAAACGTCCGCCTGAATCTCCCAGGCAATCACCTGCCGGGCAATATTCGCCATTCGGCGCGCCAGACGCAAATCGCCCGCGCCAATCTCCAGCACCACATCGTCGGGCCGGATCGCCTTGAGTACCTCGCTGTATGTCGGCTCATCATAAGTCGCCCAAAGGCGTTCCCATTCGCGGGCCGTGGCCGGAGTCATGCGCTGTCTATCGCCTCACCAATTTGTTAAAACCAAACGCCAACAAGAAGATAACCCACAGGGCTGCGGCCGAACCCAGGCCCCATAACAGCGAGCGTCCTAATCCTTCTGTGGGGTAAAGCTGCCAGGCCATAAACACCGCAAACCCCAGACTCAACAGCGCCATCAGGATTAAACCACTGCGCTGCTGAATCCACGGCTCGCTCATCGCCTGGCGGATTTCAGCGTCCATCTTTTCGTCGGCCTGACGTTGTTGCTCTCTTTGTTTGCGCTTCGACTTATTCGCCATAAAAATCCTTTGCTGCTGCTATGGCACAATCAGGAGACCGGCCACAGTATGTAAGTTAAGTAATTCGGCATGGTTCATTTAAGCAAAATGTACTCTACGACTTCAACAAGAAGGCGTGTCATGCTGAGGTCCTCCGAAGCATCCCGTTCCTCTGGTGGAAAGGGGATGCTTCGCTCCGAAGACTCCGCTCAGCATGACAATGTAACGTAAATTTGTAAAGACAATGTTCCGCTCGATGAACCATACCATTCATTCTTGTTCTCTAGCCGCTCACCAACTCCCGCTTTTCCAGGTCATACAACCCATAAGCCGCCGCCAAAAATTCAATAGGATGGCGCGAGGGTAAATCCGTACCATGTTCTAACTGCCAGCGACAGGTTTCTGAATCGCAAGCGGTCATCGCCACGTCGTCGCCCTGTTCAGCGACAAAATCGAACAATTCCGCGCCCACGTCCATGGCAATCTGGTACTTTTCTTTCTTGTAGCCGTATGTCCCGGCAATGCCACAGCAGCGGGCATGGCTTTCGCGCAAATCAAGGCCGGGAATCAGGGCCATCACATCCATCGCCGGTTTGCCCACGCGGTGCGCCCGGTATTGGCAGGGCGCATGGTAGGGCAGCACCATGTTGATCTCGTGGAAATCGGTCTTCAATTCGCCCCGGTCATGGAGTTCGCGCAGCCACTCGAAGATGTCCCAGGTGGCCTGGGTGATGGCTTTGGCGTTGGGGCCATCCATGTCCAACAGTTCTGGCGCTTCTTCTTTGAGCGTCAGCGTGCAGCTTGTGCTGGTCCCAACGATGTCTAACCCGGCCTGGGCGTAGACCAGCAGCTTGTTGATGTTGTTTTGGTGGTATTCAGCGGCGGCGTCGAATTCGCCGTTGCTCAGCATGGGGAGACCGCAGCAGTTTTGCGGTGGGACCAATACCTGGTAGCCGTTGTGTTCAAACACGGCCACGGCCGCTTTGCCGATGTACGGTTCGTAATACATGGTGGCGCAGCCGTGGTAATAGACCACTTTTTTGTCTGACTTCAGGCGGATGGATTGGGTCTTTTTAATCCAATCGCCGAACGTGCCTTCGGTGGACCAGTGGGGTAGTGGGGCTTCGCGGGCGATGCCCATCACTTTTTCGGCCAGGATGCGGCTGAGGGGGTTGTGCATGCCGAAGTTTGCCAGCGCGGGGGCGATGGAGCCTAGTTTGCCCAACGTTTCGTTGCGTCCGAGCAGCCGGTTGCGCAGTGGGATGCCCTCTTCGGCCATGATTTGGGCGCGGGCGCGGGCGTTTAGCTCGGCGATTTTAACGCCGGTGGGGCAGACTTCGTTGCACACCCGGCAGCCGGAGCAGTAATCCACCGAATGGTCGGGAGTTTGCGGCTGGCCGATTTCGCGGAAGCGCTGCGCCTGTGGCCCGGCGTATTTGGGGCCGGGGAATAGGTCGGTAACGGCCGATACCGGGCAGTAACTGGTGCAGATGTTGCACTTGATACATTCGTCTAAGGAAGGTCCTACGGAATGCCATGATTGTGTGTGCATAGTCGTCTCTCTCAGCCGCACAACGCCTGGGCGGCCGCCACGCCGGTGGCCACGGCCGTGCCCTCGGTGCTGCGTTCTTGAATCGCGTCGCTGTGGGCCAATTGCCGGCCGCCCAAAGGTTGGCGTAAAGTGGCTGCCCATTGGCGGCTGCCGGCTGGAAATTCTGGTTGACGGCGACGCCGCCTTTGAACACCGGGTGGCCCTGCGGACTCAGGAAGCTGGCCTCGAACCAATCGGCCCGATTCTGGGGGATGGTGAGCGGCAGGTTGAAGATGGTTTCCCAGACACGACCGTTCACATCACTATTAAACCCGCCGCCTAAAATGCCGCCGGTTGCCAGCAGGTACTTGTCGGCGCGCAGTTTGAGCGGGCGGGAACTGGTGGCGCTTTCTACCCAACGCACCGCGCCGGGCACGCCGTTGGGGGCGGCCACAGCCGCCGCCATCATCTCCTGGCCGATGGTGATGCGCACGCCCAGGTTTTGCAAGTGGCGGCGCAGCGCTTGGAACAGGCGCACGCCAGGCACGCTGGGCGGCAGGGTGGGAATTTCAAAAACGGCCGTGTTGGTTTCCCGTTCCAATTCGGCCAGCAGCGTCATGTGGGCTTCCATGCCCAAAATTGCCGGCAGGCCAATGCGTTCGCCGGGGCGGACCAATCTACGCAGGGCAGCGCCCAGCAGGGCGCGCTGCTCTTTATTGTCCAGCCCCTGGGCCAACTGCACGGTGTTGCTGTCGCGCCGGTTGGTGATGAGCTTCAGCGGCAGGAAGGCGGCGCGCGCCGGGCAGCCGAGTTTGCTCAGATTTTCGGCGATGAGTTCCGGGTAAAAATCGCGCAGCCCCTCGAAACCGACGATCAGCATTGGCTCGGTGCGGCTTAAATCGCCGGCCAGTTGGGCCATGGGCGCCAGGTAGGTGGGCCGAACCGCGCCGGCCGGCGAGGGCAGCAGCAGGTTGTCGCCGGGATTGGTCGCGCCGCCGTAGGGCACGCCAATATCCTTGCTAAGGGCGACGAAGGTTGCCAGCGTTTCGGCCAGGTGTTTGTCGCTAAGGTGGGCGTAGGGATGGCGGGGATTGGCCTGAATGAGGGTGGGGAGCTGTTCTAACGGCCGTTTTACCGGCGCATCTGGTTGGGCGGCTGTATAGCCCAGAACATCAATGGTGCCTGCGCTCCAGTGCATGGAGCCTAAGCCTTTGGCGGCGATATTCACGGTAAGCCCGGCTTTGACGGCCGTGTACGCGGCCATCAACCCACTCAATCCTGCGCCAATGATGAGCAAATCAGACATCGGCCACCTCCTCGGCTGTCGGCGTCGTGTCGAAATGGTAAAAATCGGTGACGGGGCTGGACAGTTCTTTGTCCGGCAGGTGGTCGGCGTTCATCAGGCTCATGTAGATCAATTCATCCAGCCGTTCTTGTTTGAGTTGGCGGCCCCATAAAATAGGCGTCACCCCTTTCCAGCGTTCTTGCAAGAAGTCGCGCAGCAGCAGGTTGGGGTTGAAGGAATCGGCGGTGTTGGCGGCATTGCCGTTGGCGGCACGGCCGTCCGCGGCATTGCCGTTGGCGGCACGGCCGTCCGCGTCACTGACCAGGTTGTGGCCGGGCGACTGCAAATAAGCGACTTCCCAGGTGGCGGCGCCGGCCTCGTCGCTCATGTTCACTTCCCAACTGCCCGCTTTTTTCATCTCGTGCAGAATGCCCACGGCGCGGTAGGTGCAGAATCCACCCTGGCATGGCCCTTTGCCCAGGCGCACGTCGCGCCGCAAATCGTCCAGGGTCAGCAGCGGATTGCGTTGGGCGGCGTTTTCGATCATCGTCCGCGTCGCCAATTCGCATTCGCAGACCAGTTCGCCTTGCAGGTGCTTTTCTTCGATTTCGTGCAGGCGGTGGCCCAACCAGTAATGGCCTTGCTCAACGCCAGGGACGGGGGTGGCGGCGGTGGTACACGGCCGTTCCGTGCCCAAATGGCGGCAAATATCATCCACCGTCGCTTCGGCCATCAGGCGGAAGGTGGTCCATTTGCCGCCGGTAATGGTGAGAAAGCCGCCAACGCCTTCGCGCTCTTTGTGGTCTAGCAGGGCCAGTTTGCGCGTCACATCGCGCCCTTTGCCGCTTACGTAGGTATCCTGGAATAACGGCCGTACCCCGGCCCAGGCTCGCAGCACCCGCGCCTGGGCAAAACCAGGGACCATTTTGTCCCCTTCCTCCAACATCTTGTGTACTTCCCACGGTTCAATGCGCAGCGGTTCCGGCTCCGGCACATTGATCGAAGTGGTGCCGATCACGCAAACGGTATGGCTGGGAACGATAATATCGCCATCCGACGGATTTTTGCAACGGTTGACCACCGTATTCACCAGCCGGTGGTTCATGGCGACCATCGTCCCTTTGCTGGGCATAATAGAAATCGCAATACCAGCCATTGCCGCCAGCTTGCCCGTCCAGGCGCCGGCGGCATTGACAGTGATGTCGGCGTGGATTTCCGTCTCTTCACCGGTAACAACATTATGGACAATCGCCCCGGCAACCCGCCGGTCACTGTCGCCGCCAGCCATGATCAGATTGGTTACTTCGTGGTACGTCAGAATTTGCGCCCCGGCGTTGCGCGCTGCCTGCGCGGTGGCATGGGCCGCCAGAAAGCTGTCCGATGAGCCGTCTGGCACTTCAAAAACGCGGCTGATGCGCGGATTCAGCAGCGGTTCGCGCTGCAGAGCCTCAGCGACGGAGATTTCGGTGCAAGGAATGCCGACAGCATCGCAGCCGGCTTTGAATGTATCGGGGTATTCGCCCTCGTCTTCGGGCAGAACGACAAAAAACCCACTGGTGTCTTCAATACAGTGGGCATGGGTGACACGTAGAATCTGGTTTTCAGCAATGCACTCGGCCGCCCCATGTGGGTCTTTCACGGCATAACGGCCGCCGCTGTGCAGCAAGCCATGATACCGCCCCGATGTGCCATGGGTCAGGTCGCGGCGTTCTACCAAAATGACTTTAAAGCCACGCAGCGCCGCATCCCAGGCCACGCCTGTGCCGGTGGCCCCACCGCCAATGACCAGAACTTCAGTTTGTAAACGGTTCATCTTGGGTCTCCCCAAAAAGAAATTGTGAATTGTGAATGGGGAATTGTGAATGGTGAATGAATCCGGCCAGCGCCGAATCCATCCACCCTCTTTACTTCACAATTCTTACTTCACAATTCACAATTCAAAATTATTCTACCCAGTCGAAGGTACGGGTAACGGCCTTCTTCCATTGGGCGTACAGCGTGGTGCTGGCGTTGCTGCCTTCGGTCGGTTCCCAGGTCTTGGCGATACCCCAGTTGGCGCGCATTTCGTCGGTGCTTTGCCAGAAGCCAACGGCGTAACCGGCGGCGTAGGCAGCGCCCAGGGCTGTCGTCTCGGCCACTTTCGGGCGCACGACGGGCACGTCCAACACGTCGGATTGGAACTGCATGAGGGTGTCGTTGTAGACCATACCGCCGTCAACTTTGAGGGCTGTTAACGGCACACCGGAATCGGCGTTCATGGCATCCAATACTTCGCGGGTCTGGTAAGCGGTGGCTTCCAGGGCGGCGCGGGCGATGTGGCCCTTCTTCACGTAGCGGGTGAGGCCGACGATGGCCCCACGCGCATCGGAGCGCCAGTAGGGGGCAAAAAGGCCAGAGAAGGCGGGCACGAAGTAGACGCCGCCGTTGTCTTCGACGCTTTTGGCGTAATCTTCGATGTGGGGGGAGTAATCGAAGAAGTTCAGGTTGTCGCGCAGCCATTGAACCAGGGCGCCGGTGATGGCGATGGAGCCTTCCAGGGCATACACGGCCGGTTCGTCACCGAATTTGTAGCACAGGGTTGTCAGCAAACCGCTCTTGGAGGGGACGATCTTGGTTCCGGTGTTCAGGATCATGAAGCAGCCGGTTCCGTAGGTGTTCTTGGCTTCGCCGGGGCTGAAGCAGGCTTGCCCGACAGTGGCGGCTTGTTGGTCGCCCAGGTCGCCGGCCACCGGGATACGGCCGCCGAAGGGGCCATCGTCGCTGGTGTAGCCGTAGACTAAGGAGGAGGACTTGACGGCCGGCAGCATGGACATGGGAATGGTCATCTCTTTGGCGATGCTTTCGGACCAATTCAGAGTTTCCAGGTTCATGAGCATGGTACGGCTGGCGTTGGTCACGTCGGTGACGTGGGCGCCACCCTTGGGACCGCCGGTGAGGTTCCAGATGACCCAGGTGTCAATGTTGCCGAAGACGGCGTCGCCACGTTCGGCGGCGGCGCGGACGCCTTCGACATTGTCCAGGATCCATTTCACTTTGGGGCCGGAGAAGTAGGTGGCCAGGGGGAGGCCGACCTTTTCGCGGAACCGATTTTGGCCGATGCCACCTTCAAGTTCTTTGATGATTTTGTCGGTACGGGTGTCTTGCCAGACGATGGCATTGTAATAGGGCTTGCCGGTGTTTTTGTCCCAGACAACGGTGGTTTCGCGTTGGTTGGTAACGCCTACGGCGGCGATGTCGGCGGCGGTGAGGCCGGCGTTTTTCATGGCGCCTTTAACAACGTCTTGGGTGCGCGCCCAAATTTCCAGCGGATCATGCTCTACCCAACCTGGTTTGGGGTAGATTTGTTCGTGTTCCATCTGGTGAATGCCTACTGGCTCGCCGGCGTGGTTGAAGATCATGCAACGGGTGCTGGTAGTGCCCTGGTCAATAGCGGCTACAAATTTTTCTGCCATTTTTTTGCTCCTTCAGATCAAAAATAGTGGGTAGGACGACGAACGCAATGGTTCGTTGTTCGTCGTCTTCCTGATGAATATCAACTTTCTAAAACATCCAATAATGCTTTGAGCATTAGATACGATGAAGTTGCGCCGGGGTCCTGGTGGCCTCGGCTGCGTTCGCCCAGGTAGCTGGCCCGGCCTTTGCGCGCGATGAGGGGGATGGTCCCTTTCATGCCTTGTTCGGCGGCGTCTGTGGCCGCTTTGAGGGTAGTGTGGGTGTCGTGGCCCGCATCGAGGGCGGCTTGCATAGCGTCCAGGGCTGGGGACCAGGCGTCGAACATGGTTTTATCTTCAAGTTGAGCGCGTCCGCGTTGGACAATGCCTTCGACGCCGGTTTTGAGCATTTTAAAGAGGTCTTCGTCGTTAAGCTCTTCTTTGGAGGCCAGGGCCATGCCGCTGCGCATGAAAAAGGTTCCGTAAAGGGGGCCGCTGGCGCCGCCAACGCTGGAGATGAGGGTCATGCCGGTGGTCTTGAGGATATTGCCAATGTCTTTGTCGGCGACGGTGGGCAATTTTTCGATGACCTTGTCAAAACCACGTGTCATGTTGATCCCGTGATCGGCGTCACCGATGGCGGCGTCCAATTGGGTGAGGTATTCTTTGTTGTCGCGCATGACAACGGCCGTTGCCTCTAACCAGCGGACAATCTGATCTCTGGTGACCATAATGCCGTCCTTTGATAGTTGATAGTTAATAGTTGTTAGTTGTTAGTTGATAGGTCACTATCAACTGTCCACTATCCACTACCAACTGCTCCTAAGCGCCCCAGCGCAGACCGGGAGTTACGACTGGCGCATCCCAGAATTTGAGGATTTCCTCGTCGGCTTTCAGCAGGGTGATGGAACAGCCTTGCATTTCCAACGAGGTGATGTAAGGGCCAATCAGGTTGCGGACGATGGTGAGACCTTTGGCTTCGCAGATTTGCGCCAGTTTGCGATAGATGGCATACAGTTCCGAGACCGGCGTGCCGCCCATGCTGTTGACGAAGGCAATGATTTGATCACCGGCTTGCAGCGGCGGGTCGGTCAGTTGTACGTCTACCCAATCGCCGGCGTCGTTGTCCCATTCACGAACGGTTCGGCTGTAGGGGCCGTCGTCAATGATCGCCAGGGCCATCATTTCGGTGATTTCATCGGCGGTTGTCATGGGCAGGCGTTCGCGGCCTGGTTCGCCATGAATGCCAATGCCGATTTCAAATTCGTTGTCGCCAAGTTCAAAAGTGGGTTTGCCAGCCGCAGGAACGGTGCAAGAAGTAAGAGCCATGCCCAGGGAACGGCCGTTCTGATTCACTTTACGGGCCAGATCCGCACATTGATCCAGGGTATACCCGGCTTCGGCGGCCGCGCCGACGATCTTTTCTACCAACACGGTTGTGCCCACACCACGGCGGCCGGCCGTATATAGGCTGTCTTTCACAGCGGCGTCATCGTCAATGAGAATGCTCTGCACTTTCATGCCGTCGGCATAGGCCATTTCTGCGGCCGATTCAAAATTCAACACGTCACCGGTGTAGTTCTTCACCAGAAACAACACACCCGCGCCCCCGTCTACGGCTTTGGCGGCTTCATACATCTGGTCCGGTGTTGGCGATGTAAAGACCTCGCCCGGACAGGCCGCGTCCAGCATACCCTTGCCTACGAACCCACCGTGCATGGGTTCGTGGCCGCTGCCGCCACCGGAAATGAGGGCAACTTTACCCTGGACCGGCGCGTCGGCGCGTACAACATACTTGGGTTCAAAGTACACCTTCAGCATGTCTGGATGGGCGACTGCCATGCCTTCGAGTTGTTCTTTCACCACATCATCAATGGCATTGATCAATTTTTTCATGGGACTCTCCTTACTTCTTGGCCGGGTTTGCTGCGGCCGTTTTTGCGCCGCAGCAAACCCGTTTTTGTGAAACGTCTAAAGTTATTTCTTTTCCGGTAAGAAAGGCGTCACGAATGCGTCGTAGGCGAAGACCCCAATGGCGCCGGAGATGGCCGGAACCAATACCGGTACAATTAACCAGTAGAGGCCATCAAAGAGGCCTTTTGTGCCGACGAGAGCGCCGAAAATACGGGGGCCGAGGTCACGGGCAGGGTTGATGGAGTAACCACTGGGACCACCCAGAGACAAACCAACTGCCAGGACGGTGAAGCCAACCAGGAAAGGCCCCATGTTGTTCTTCAGGCCCAGGTTGCGTTCGTCGCCGCTGGCTAACACACCCCACAACAGCATCATTGTGCCAAAGAATTCGGCGATGCCGGCCGTGAGCATGCTGTAGCTGCCGGTGCTGGTCATCGGTGTGGCGGAAAAAGCGGAACCAAAAACGGAGCCGGGGCCGGTGGACCAGACGTTGGGCATACCGGCGGCAACCAGACCATCGCGGTAGACCAGGTAAACGCCCAGAGCGCCCAGGAACGCGCCAATGAACTGCGCCACAATGTAGGGTCCCACTTTGGCCCAAGGGAAACCGCGCTTGGCAGCCAGAGCAATCGTTACAGCCGGGTTAAGATGCGCACCGCTGACGCCGCCAGAAATATAGACGGCGACGACAACCGCGAAAGCCCAGCCCACGGTGATGGTATTCCAGTTATAAGCGGGAGCGGCCAAACGAGGGGCCAACCCCACGTTGGCGACAACACCATCGCCCAATAAAATCAGAACAAAGGTGCCGAATATTTCGCCAACCAGTTCGCCTGTTAAACCATTCTTTTTCATCTTGATTCTCCTTAAGGTACTAGAATAAGGTACTTGATTTGTGTCAACCTGTCTTCAAACCCCCGATAATCAAAAAATGGGCGCCACACGCCAGGCAAATGAAGTCGCAAGATTTGCCGCCTGATTATCAGGTTGGAGTTACTTTGGTGGGAAATAGTTGTGTCGCTTCACCTCCTTGTTGCAATACAAAAACATCACCCACAAGAATCTTATATGAGTGCCTTTGATGGATGGATGATGTGATGCTCTCGTTTGCTGCCTCTTCCCGTTTGATGAGTGCAACAGGTTCAGCCAATGGCTACAAAGACAGCGCTGGCAGGCTGAACCAACCTGAAAGGATGCGTTGACGGGGTTTGTGTTTCATGCAAAGGCCACACTTTTAAGTCGCCTGATTTGGATGATTTGCATAACACACTGTCGGTAATCATACAGCAAGTGCGATAGAGATCAACAACGCAGCAAATTATGTTTCATTGCGAAACATGGCTGCAACAAAGATGTTTTATTATGAAACGAAGATGTTTATTTGAATTGATCGGGGGTCAGGTTGAAGCGTTTCATCTTGCGCCAGAGGGTGGTCCGGCCGATGCCCAGTTGTTGGGCCATTTCGCTCATGCGTCCCTGGTAGGCCCAGCCGGCGCGGAGGATAGCTTCGCGTTCGGCTTCGGCGGTGGTGAGCAAGGGTTCGGCCTGGGGGGAATTGGCGATGACAATACGGCCGCTGCGGATGGTTTCCGACAGGTTGGCGACGCGGATGACGTTGTCGGTACTCTGGTGGAGGGCGCGTTCAAGGATGCTTTCCAGTTCACGCACGTTGCCGGGCCAGGGATAACGACAGAGTACGGCCGTTGCCTGATCATCTATCCACGCCGCCACTCCATCCCGCTCGGAGATGCGCGCCAGGAAACGTTCGGCCAGCAAGGGGATATCGTCTATACGTTCGCGCAGCGGCGGCACAGAAATGGTGAAGACGCCGAAGCGGTAATAGAGGTGGGCCAGGAACTGCTGCTCCTGAACCAGTTTCTCCACCGGCATCGAAGTGGCGCCGATGATGCGCACGTTTACCGGAATGGGCCGGGAACTGCCCAGGCGCATGACGTGGCCTGTTTCGATGACGTGCAGCAAGGCTGCCTGCATTTCCAGCGACAGCGCTTCGATCTGGTCAAACATCAGCGTGCCGCCATCGGCTAATTCAAATTTGCTGGGACGGCCGTCTGTCCGCATGTCCTGTTCCTGGCCCAAAAATTCGCCAATCATCAGCTCGTGAGGAATGGCGCGGCAGTTGATTGCCAGAAAAGGGTGCGCGCCACGTTCGCTGTCGTTGTGGATGGCCCGCGCCAGGTGGTTTTTGCCCACACCGCCTTCGCCGCGCAGCAGCACTGGGGCCAGACCCCGCGCCGCGGTGCGCGCCTGCCGCATCACCGCGCGCATCGGCGATGATTGGGCCGGCATGTCTTCCAGAGCCAACATCGCCCTGGTGCCCACTTGCTGATGCACCAGCCGCCGCACCTGTTCGATGGGGCGCAAGATGGCAATGTAGCCGGCCCTGAGCAGCGGGTCGTAAGAGATGGGCAGCAGGCTGACCAGGCATTCTACCGTCTGATCATTGGCCGACAGCGACGCCTCCACATCTAGCAGTTGTTGGTGATTGTCAATCACTTGTGCAGTTCATCGGGAAAGTGCAGAATTTCGTTAAAAGGGCGGCCCAAAATAGAAGCGGGATTGATCTTGAGCGTCTGGGCCGCCAGGGCGTTGATGTGGTTGATCTGGCCGTTGGCGTCCCAGGTGACAACACCTTCGTGAATGACTTCCAAAATAGCTTTGACTTCTGTCAGGCGGTTGTTGGCTTCTTCCAGATACAGGTTGGCCTGGAGTTGATTGTTGATAGCCCGCGCGGCGGCCATCACCAGCGATAGGCTGTGCCGCGAAACCGATGACAGCGGTTCTAATAAGGCGATGAGGCCAATGATACGGCCGTTCACATCATGAATCGGCGCGGCGGAACTGGCAATCTGGTGAAAAAACTCGTGGTAATGCTCGGCCCCAACCACCTGGACAGGCATGGCGGTCAGCAGCGCCAGCCCCAGGGCGTTGGTTCCCATGACCCCTTCTGACCAGATGGTTCCTTTGTGCAGGCCATCGCCGTCATTGGCGCCAAAGGGGGAAACCGGCCGTCCGCGGGTTGTTACCGGGTCCTGTGTCTGGCTGAGTACCGATTGGTCGCCTTCCAGGTCCAAAATGCAGCCCGCGCCATCGGTGACGAGGACGGCGCAGTAAGACCCCTCAAGAAACTGATAGATGTCTTCCAGGAAAGGGCGGGCGAGCATGGTAAGGTCTTCATGGACTTTGAGCGTTTTAAGCAGCGCCGGTTCTTGCAGTGTAACCAGGCGGGGGGCCTGACGCGGACTAAGGCGGGGGGCGCAGCGCTGCCAGGAGCGCAGCACGATGGGGTCTAACTGCTGCCCATTGACCGGCTCTACCTGCCCGGTTTTGGTGAAGGCGTACCAAAATTGCTTGAGTACGTCACGGTGAATGGGGTAATCTGTAGGTTGCATGGCTGAGTCTAGTAAAAATTGGATGTCTTGATGGTAAAAATTTGCTGGTTGGATGATCAACAAACAAACGCAGGCTAACTCATTGGATGGTATAACAAACACGGCCGTTTTGACAATGGTTTTTTTGCCTATACAATGACGCCATGAAACATTTTCGGCGTTTGTGGTTGCTGGCGGCCACTTTGATGGCCGGTCTGGTTGGGCTGATGGCAAGCGGCGCGGTAACGGCCGTTGCCCATTCCACCGCTGCGCCCCCGCTCTTTCTTCCCCTCATCGTCAAAAGCGGCGACCCGACCATTGGCCCTGTTCGCAGCGGCATCGCCACCTATTACAACGCCACCGGCGAAGGCAACTGCCTCTTCCCTGCCTCGCCCAATAACCTGATGGTGGCGGCCATGAACGAGGTGGATTACAACAACGCCGCTTTGTGTGGGGCCTATGTGCGGGTAGACGGCCGTAAAGGCAGCGTCGTCGTGCGCATTGTAGACCGCTGTCCCGAATGTGCTCAGGGGCACGTAGACATGAGTCCACAAGCCTTTGCCCTGATAGACGACATTCCCCTGGGGCGTGTGCCTATCACCTGGCAAATCGTCAGCCCGGCATTAGACGGCCCCATCGTTTACCATTTTAAGGATGGCAGCAATCAGTGGTGGACGGCCGTGCAAATTCGCAATCACCGCAATCCCATCGCCAAAGTGGAATACCGCCTATCTAATGGTTCCTTCCAGCAGCTCCCCCGCGAAATGTGGAATTACTTCGTCGCCGACAGCGGCATGGGACCCGGCCCCTACACCTTCCGCGTCACCGACGCGCTGGGCAACGTCCTGGTAGACCACAACATCCCCCACGTCGAAAATGGCAGCGTCCCCGGCAGCAGCCAATTCCCGCCACCCTGACCACCCGTAGGGATGAGCCATCGGCTCGTCCCTACCGTTTTAATCCCGGCCAACGCAGCAGGCGCATCCCATTTGCCGTCACCAACAGCGAAACGCCCATGTCGGCCAGCACCGCCAGCCACATGGAGCCTAATCCCAGCAGCACCAGCCCAAAAAAGGCAAACTTCAGCCCCAGCGCCAGGGCCACGTTCACGCCAATCACGCGCATCGTCGCCCGACTGAGGCGGATGGCAAAGGGCAGCAGGCGCAAATCGTCGTGCATCAGCGTCACATCGGCCGTTTCCAGGGCCTGGGCGGTGTGGCCGATGGCGACGCCGACATTGGCCGCCGCCAGCGCCGGCGTGTCGTTGATGCCATCGCCGACCATGACGACATGGCCGTGCTGCTGACGTAGTTGGGACACGGCCGTTACCTTATCTTCCGGCAAACAATTGGCCCACACCTCGGCCATGCCCATGCCCACGTCGGCGGCTACCTTGTGCGCTGTCTGTTCGTTGTCGCCGGTCAGCATGACCAGGTAGTGGATGCCCAGAGCGCGCAGTTCAGCGACGGCCGTCTTGCTTGTTTCGCGCACTGTGTCGGCCACCGCGATATAGCCCAGATAATCATCATCTCGGCCGATGAGCATGGTGGTGTAGCCCTGGTTGGCGGCCGTGTCCAGCTCGGCGCAGTGGGCGGCGTGGGCGGCGTGGTCGTTAAAATAGTGGTGGCTGCCGATGGTGACGGCACGGCCGTTGACCTGCCCCGTCACCCCGCGCCCGCTGAGCGCCTGCACGTTTTCCGCCGCTTTGTACTGCTGCGCCACGCCATGCACCGCCGCCTGCGCCACCACCGCCTGAGCGATGGGATGCTCGCTGCGCTGCTCCACGGCGCTCGCCAGCGCCAACAGATCATCACAGTCGGCGCACGCTGCGCCGGCGGGCAGTTCACACACGGCCGAGCGCACGGCAACAACGGCCGGTTCACCCCGCGTCAACGTGCCCGTTTTGTCGAAGGCAACAGCCCGGACGCGGCTCAGTTCCTCCAGGTGCGCCCCACCCTTGAAGATAACGCCATGCCGCGCCGCATTACTGATGGCGCTGACGATGCTGACCGGCGTGCTGATGACCAACGCGCATGGGCAGGCGACCACCAACAGCGCCAGCGCCCGGTAAATCCAGCCCTGCGCCGGGTCGGCGGCGTCCAGCCAGGGCTGCCCAAAGGCCAGCGGTGGCACGGTGGCGACCAAAGCGGCAATCGCCACAACGATGGGCGTGTAATAGCGGGCAAACTGGTCTACAAAGCGCTGCGAGGGGGCCTGGGCTTCTTGCGCTTCGGCCACCAATTTAATGAGGCGGCTGAGGGTATTGTCTTCGGCCAGATGGGTGATGGCGATCTCCAACGTGCCCGGCCCGTTGATGCTGCCGGCAAACACGTCGTCGCCGGGCTGCTTTTCCAGCGGCAGGCTTTCGCCGGTGATGGGGGCCTGGTTGATGGCCGAGCGGCCGGCGAGGATACGGCCGTCCATCGGTACACGCTCGCCCGGCTTCACCACAATCGTCTCACCCACGCGCAATTCGGCCACGGCCACGCGCTGCTCTTCGAGGCCGCAGAAGGGGCACGGGCCGCCGGTGTAGCCATCTTGCCCCAGGTGGCCGGCGCAGTCCAGGCACTGGCGCAGCACGGTAGCTTTGTTGGGGGCCAGTTCCATCAGGCGGCGGATGGATTGGCGGGCGCGGTCGGCGGTGTAGCCTTCGATGGCCTCGGCGATGACAAACAGCACCATGACCATGCCCGCTTCGGTGTACGCGCCAATCAGCACCGCGCCGATGGCGGCGATGGACATGAGGACGTTGATGTTGATTTCGCGGTTGATACGCACGGCCGTCCACGCGCTCTTAAATATGGGCAAACCGGCGATGATGAGGGCGAGAACGGCCGTTATCTCAATCCACGCCCCGTCCACGCCCAAGCCCGGCAGCAGTTCATCAAACACCAGACCGGGCAGGATCAGCAGCGCCGCCAGCAGCGCCAGCCGTGTATCGCGCCGCGCCCACAGGTAAGGGAAGAAGGCCGTGGCGGGCTGATTGGCCGGTCGGTTGGTTAGCTGGTTGGCCGAGGCCACGTCGTAGCCAAGCTCCTGAACGCGGGCGACGATGGCGGCGCGGTCTGCGTTCCCGGTTACGCGCAGCGTTTCGGTGGTGAAGTTAAGCTGGCAGCTTTCGATGCCAGCCAGCCGGGCAACACCTTTTTCCACGCTGCGGGCGCAGTCGGCGCAGTCCATGCCGGTGATTTGGAAAGTTTGTTCGGTCATAGGACTCCTACGAGACCCGAAGGTTCTTTAAAACCCTTTGGGTCTGCCTGCACCTTAACCCATCTGCGTAACAGCCAGATTGAGGATGGTGTAATAGGCGCGATAGGCCCAAGCGGGCCAGCCGCTGCCAGGCAGCACGGGCGGAAAGGTAGATGCGCCCGGCTCGTCGAAGCGGTTGCCGCTGCCCTGCCCGTCCCAGATCACATCTGCGCCAGGGATACCCAACTCGGCCAATGCCGCAGCCGGGTAACGGCCGTTGGCGCTAAACGTATTGCCATGCACCCACACGTTCTCCGAGCGCGGCCCTACGTCTACTTCGTTCATGTTAAAGCCGCCAGAGCGCTCCAGGCCAAAGACGGCCACACCCACACTGTCGTTGCCGCTGAGCGTGTTGCCGGTTACTTCGGCGTTGTCGGTCGCCAACAGCAGGATGCCTGTGCCCACCGGGGCGATGCGGGCAAAACCGCCGGGGGCAAAATTCTCCAGGTTGTTATTCTCGACCACGTTGTCAAAAACGCGGGTGTCGGCCGAGATTTTAGAGGTCAGCTGCGGCAGTAAGACGATGAGGATGCCCAGGGTGTTGTCGTGGACGTAGTTGTTGTACACCTGGCCGTTGAGGGTGTTTTCCAGCTCGATGCCCAGAACATTGCCGTAGGCTTCGCTGTCGCGCACGATCACATTTTCGCACTGCCCGGCGTAGATGCCAGCGTCGTCTACGCCAGTGACCACGACCCGTTCGATGAGTACGTCGGTGCTTTGTACGGGGTAAACGCCATAGGTTCCCACATTTTCGGCAAAAATGTCATGGAAATGCACGCCGGTGACGCCTTCCACCAGGATGCCGTTGTCGGTGTAGTTGCGCGTGTGCAGGTGGCTGACGGTGAAGTTGTTGCCGGAGGCCAACACGCCTTCGGGCAGCAGACCTTCCCCATCCAGAATGGGGTAATCGCCAGCTTCGTTGGGTCGGCCGCGCAGGGTGAAATCGCTGATGTCTATGACGACGCGCTCGTGGTAGACGCCATAAGGGATTTCTACGGTGTCGCCAGGGCGGGCGCGGTCTACGGCCGTTTGAATGCTCTCCCCGGCCGCCACCTGAATTGTCTGCGGCGCGCGCTCGGCGATGGCTGGCTCACCGCCGCCGATGTTGTAGCTGGCGGCCACATCGCGCATGGGATTGGCGCTGGCCGGGATGACAGGCAGGCCGGAAGGCACGGCCGTTACCGGCTGCGGCAGCCCACTCTCGTCGGTTAGAGCCATCAAGAAGGCTACCAGATCGGCGCGTTCCTGCTCGTTCAGGGTGAAGCCCTGCACAAACACATCTATGTTGTCACGGCCGTGGGCGCGGCCGCCGCCCTCGGCGTAGAAATCCACCACTTCGGCCAGGGTCGCCAGCGAACCATCGTGCATGTAAGGGGCGCTGAGGGCGATATTGCGCAGCGTGGGCACTTTAAACGCGCCGTTCAAGCCATCGGCCACCACGCCGGCGCGGCCTGGGTCGTCGCTGGGTACGCCGACGACGCGGAAGGTGTCGCTGGCAAAGGTAGGGGCGTTGTGGCATTCAAAGCAGCGCGTGGCCCCGGAGCGGAAGAGAGCCAACCCGCGCCGCTGCTGCGCCGTCAGGGCGTCGAAGTCGCCGGCGGCGTAGCGGTCGAAGGGGCTGTTTTGGCTGAGCAGGCTGCGTTGGAAGGCGGCCAGGGCGCGCCCCACGTTGTCGTAGGTCAGGCCATCGGTGAAGGCGGCGGCGAAGCGCTGTTGGTATTCAGGGATGGCCGCCAGTTCAGACACCAGGGCGGCGGTGTTGCTGACACCCATTTCGTTGGCGTGGGTGAGGGGGAAGTGGGATTGGGCTTCGAGGGAGGTTTCACGGCCGTCCCAAAACAGCGCTTGCGCGTAGGCGACATTCCACAGAGTGGGGGCGCTGCGGGCTAGCGGCGTTCCATCGAGGCCGAGGGGTTGGGCACGGCCGTCGCTGAAACCCCAATCGGGGTTGTGGCAGGTGGCGCAGGCCATTTCGTTATTCTCGGAGAGCGCGGGGTCGAAGAAGAGCAGTTGGCCCAGGGCCACTTTTTCCGGCGTAGAGGGATTGTCGGCCGGTTCATTGCTGGCGGGGAAGGCGCGCTGTAGGCCAGAGTAGGAGGGCAGCACGCTTTTAGAACCAGCGCCATGATTGGCGCGCACGTCGGGATCGGTGGCGATAGGCACGGCGGCGGCGGCGACAATGGCAATGAGCAGTAAGGCGGCGATGACCGCCAGGATGATACCGAACCACTTGGCTGCTTTTTTCATGTTTCCTCCTACGGGAAAGGGTTTATGACAGAGACAAAGAGACAAAGAGACAAGGAGACCAAGAGACCAAGAGACAAAGGGAATTCGTGTTTTATTCCATTGTCAGCAGGTAGGCGACGAGGGCGTCCAGGTCTTCGCCGGTGATGGTTTTGCCGAAGGTGGTGGGCATCAGCTGGGCGTAGCCGGGCACAGTGTAAGCGCTGGGATTGAGAACGGCCGTGTAGATATAGGTGCGAGCGTCCTGGCCGTCTACGCGGTCGGCGGCGTGAGTGGCGATGCCGTGCAGGGAAGGGCCGACAATAGTCAGGTCGGGTTGGAGGCTGTGGCAGGCGCCGCAGTGGGTCTGAAATACTTTCTGGCCTTGGGCCAGTTGGGGGGGAAGGGTAGGCGTGGCTGATGGAGGGTCGGCGGTGGCGCAGCCAACCAGACAAAAAAACAGGATGATGGGAATGATCGCTCTTGTTAGCAAATAGATTTTTACCAGTTGATGAGATGGGCGAAATTGTAAAGGAAACGGCCGTTTCCGGCAAGATGCCCCCTTTGATGATACAGTAGCCGACGTCTGGTGTTGCCGATGTGGAGGTTGTATGGCAGACGATGAAAAGAATGAGGCACGGCCGTTAGCCACCAACATGCGCCGTTACCGCAAGGAAAGCGACAAACGGCTGCTGGCGCTGGTAATTTTTATGCTGGTGGTGGTTGGCGGCGGGCTGATTGGGCTGATTTTTGGCTGGGAGGCGATGGCAGCGGCCGTGCCCTGCCTGCTGGCTGGCGCGTTCCTCATCCTGGTTCCCTGGGGGCTGCTGACCCTGGCCGAACGATGGCGCAGTCGGATGGAACTATAGTGCCTTATGAACCAACTCCTTGCACAGTGAGCAAGAATATTTGATAACTCTTTTTGGTTCTGGCTTGTCCGGGTTAGGGTCGGATGGGTGGCCTTAGGGCAGCCAGGTAAGACTGTGCGCCCAGCGGCCAACGGCCGTACTCAACTCCCACAACGCGCCATTGGCCGGGGACAACGCGCCATTGGCCGGGGACAACGCGCCATTGGCCGGGGCGTAATAGAGCCACCCCTCGTGGGCGATGGCCGCCCCGGCCCCATCGGGCGCCCAGGCGATTTCCGGCGCGAACAGGGCCGCCGGCACGGCGTTGATGCGCTCGGCCGGTTCGTTAAAAGCGATGCGCCGGAACAAGCCGGCGCCTGGCGCGCCATTCTCAGCCAACAAACCGTAACCAAAACGGCCGTCGGCCCAATGAACCGGCGCTGTCGGATGAATAACATCGGTAGACAAAACCACCGATTCGTCACGCTGCACCTGTCCGGCGTCCACATTTACCCGCCACGTCTCGCCCAGGGCCGGTCCATTGGCCGTCTCCGCCCGAACCATAAACAGCCGGTCATCCTGCATCCAGGTCACTTCGGCGTATAACGGATCGGCGTATTGCAAGGTGTGGGGAATGAGCATGAGTTGTTTGCTGGGCACGTCGAAGATGGCCTGCTGCCCCCCTTCGATGCCGGCGCCCAACCAGAGCAGCAGCCAACGGCCGTTTTTGGCCCAGGAAATGGGTCCAAAAAAGCGACCAAACTGTGAACCATCGTCGCCAGCCGCCAGGAGTTCCGGCCGACTGGCCGACACATTGTAAAGCAGCAGCCCGCGCTCATCGCCAAACACAAAAAAATTGTTGTCCTGATGCCAGACGGGCGACTGGCACAGGCCATCACAGGTGTCCACCTGCCTGGGGGGCGCGGCCGCCTCAGTGTCCATCACATAAAGCTGGCCGTAGACGCGCGCATCGGTCACGGCCTGGGTGGCGCCGTCCCCCAGACTGAGCGCGCCAAACGCGGCGCGACGGCCGTCTGGCGACAGGGTAAATGTGGGCGTGGACAGGTCGTTGACGGCCGTAGCCAGCACCCGTCGACTGCCCGTCTCCAAATCCAGGTAGATCAACTCGTAGGTATACAGGGTTGTGGTGATGGCTGCTGCCGTGTTGGCGATGTTAGCGCTGTGCGTCAGCCGGGCGACAAGGGCGCGACGGCCGTCCTGACTAAGGTCATAACTGGTCACATCCCCCACAATCAGCGGCTGCCCCGCCGCTCGTTTCTGGCCGTCGGCGGTTTCATCGCCGCCAGGCAGCAGCGTGACCACCTGGCGCGCACCGGCTTGCCAGCGCTTTAAGGCCCCGTCGGCGATGAACAACAAGTCGTGGGTGGTGGCAGGCAAACTATCCACCGCCACCGGCTGCGATTGGCTGTCGGCCGGTTGGCTGGCCGAGGTAGCGGTAGGGGCCAGGGTGGGCGTTTCAAAGGGGGTGGGTGAGGAAGCGGCGGCGGCCGTTTCCACTGCCGGGTTGTTGGTAACGGCCGTTGGCTGCCCTTCGCTGATGATGGCCGGGGGCAGATTAACTGACGTCGGTGGCGGCGACAGTGTGACCGACGTTTCCTGGCGGCCACAGGCCGATAAGAAGAGCAGCGCGATGCCTGCCAGAAGAAAATATCCACGAGTCATAGTCAACAATCCCTCATATTCTTGGCGGCGATGGCCCCTGCCTCTCACGCCGGTTGGCCGCGCAGCGCGTGCCACAACAATCCCCCGGCGCTGCCCACGCCAGACAACAGCGAACGTCGCACAGGGTTCGACGTTTGCACAAACAGGCCCAGCATCGCCTGCAAAACCTCATTGGTATTGAGCGAATTAGACAAATAACCGGCCCATTGTGGTTGAGGCATGTCAAAAAACGCGGCAAAAAAGTGCTGGATTTGTTTGTCGTTGAAACGCAGCAGGGTAGCCAGACCATAGAGATAGATGTTGTGTCGGCGAATGCGGTCCACCGGCCACAAGGCGTGCCAGGCGGCTTGCGCCACGTCGCCTGGCGTGCTGCGCGGTGCGTCTAAGGCTGTGGCAATCACCTGGGCCAACTCCGGGGCATAACGCATGGCCGCGCCCACCTGATAGCCGGAGGCCGGGTGTACCAGGCTGGCCGCGCCGCCATAACCCATCACCGGTTGGTTCAGGTAGGGCATGGGCAAATTCATGGGGAACAGGCAGTGTTCCACATGCTGCACCTCGGTTACAGCGATGCCCCGATGGGCCAATCGCTGCTCCAGGCGGCGCTGCAACACATCGTAGGCCACGGCCGGATAACTAGCCAGTGAGGTTTCTTCAACGAAATAAAGGTCATCGCCCAAATCCATGGCGTATAAGAAGGTGGGCGGCGCTTCTTTTTCTGTGGGCGACAGGTGGTTGGAACGAAAGTCCATCAGCACCATTTGTTGGCGGCGGACGGGGGGGCGGGAAAAGCGGCCGACGATGCCATAGGCGGCCTGCATCGCTACGTCTGGTTTGTACGGCCGTTGCACAAACACCGGGTGATGGCCGCTGGCGTCAATCACCAGGCGGGCGTTCACGGCACGGCCGTCGGCCAGCGTCACCTGTGAATGGGTGGGTGTATGGCTCAACTCTGCCGCCCGTCCACGAAACCAGTGCATCCCGGCCTGCTGGCTGCGGTTCAGGAAGTGGGCCTGCACGGTGTTGTTGTTCAGCAAGCCATAGATGCGGTGGAGGGGGATTTCACGGCCGTTGGCATACACCGTGCAATCCTGCCATTGGTGGCTCAGCCAATCGGGCGACAGGCCCGGCGCGTCCAGTTCATCGCGCCAGATACCAAAGGTGTTGATCCAGGGAGTGGCCGGGTCGTCGGGCGTCAGACCGCCCACCGTCAGGCCCAGGTCGCCTAGCGCGGCGGCCAACGCCACCCCACCCGGTCCTGCGCCAATAATCAAAGCATCAAATGGTTTAGAAGGCATCTTGTTTTACCAACCAGATCTCTAGTGCCCGTATTCCGTATTCGGTATTCCGTATGGCGGCATCTCTGGCAAAGGCCATCGGAAAACCGCATACGGACTTCGGTTTACGGCTGCAAGTTAATTTTCAACCGTCAGGCAGACCTCGCCGCGCAGGTATTGTTCGCATTCGCGGGTGGTCATGGGGCGGGTGATGCGTTCCAGGGCGCGTTCAAGCAGGGCGTCTATTGGATTGAGGGCGTTGATTTGCGCCGTGCCATCGGCGCTGGCGGTAGCCAGGCGCGCGCCATCTGGGCTGAAGACAACGCTGTTCACCGGAGCCGTATGGCCCAGCAAGGTTCGCAGCACCTGGCCGGTCTGGGTGTTCCATAATTTGGCCGTGCGATCGGCGCTGGTGGTAGCCAGACGCGCCCCGCCGGGGCTGAAGGCCACGCTGAGGACCGGCCCGGTATGTCCAGACAATGTGCGCAGCAGATCGCCGCTGCCCAGGTCCCAAATTTTGGCTGCGCCATCGCCACCGGCCGTCGCCAGCCGACGGCCGTCGCCGCTGAAAGCAATGCCGTTAATCGGGCCATTGTGGCCAGACAACGTGAGGATTGGTTCGCCGGTCGCGGCATCCCAGATAACTACCTGGCCGCTTACGTCGGCCAGGGCTATCTGTGTCTGATCCGGGCTGTAGATGGCGGTGGTAACGGCCGTGTCGTGGCTAAAGGTCTGCAACAAGTCACCGGTGGCCGCATTCCACACCCGTACCCGGCCATCTTCGCTGGCGGTCAGCAGGCGCGCACCGCTGGCGTCGAAGACCACCCAGGATACAAGCCCTTCGTGGGGCAGCACCGGCAGGCGCAGTGTTCCATTCTCCAAATCCCACAGGCGGGCATAATAATCGGAACTGCCGGTAGCCAACAGCTTGCCATCCGGGCTAAAGGCGACGCTTTCGACGGCGGCGTTGTGGTTGCCCAGGGCGTACAACACTTCGCCGCTGGTCGCGTCCCATACTCTGGCGGTGCGGTCGTCGCTGGCAGTGGCTACCAGACGGCCGTCGGCGCTATACACCACGGCGTTCACCGGCCGGCGGTGGCGCGACAGCACCATCACGTCCAGACCGGCTTCAGAATTCCAGATGCGCGCCGTGCTGTCCTGGCTGGCGGTGGCGACCTGGCTGCTGTCTGGGCTGAAAGCCACCGCCGAGACGGCGCCGTTGTGGCCGGACAGGGTGTAAAGTGTCTGGCCGGTGGCGGCGTCCCACACTTTGGCTGTGCCGTCGCCGCTGGCGGTAGCCATCAGACGGCCGTCGGCGCTGTAGGCGACGTCGAACACCAGGCTGGCGTGGCCGATCAGGTTAAACAGCAGCCCTTCGTTGGCAAAATCCCAAACGCGGGAGACGCCATCATTGTAGCCGGTGATGACGTGGGTTCCGTCTGGACTAAAGGCCACGGCGTTGGCAGGGGCGGGGTCTTCTGGGTAGGGATTGGCTGAGTAGACAGGGGAGCCGTTTTCCATGTTCCAGATGATGGTACGGCCGTCATCGCCGGCCGAAGCCAGATACGTACCGCTGGCGTTAAAGACGGCCGCTTGCACGGGCGCGTCGTGGCCGCGCAGGTTATAGATGGCGCGCCGCGCCTGGGTATCCCAGACGCGCACATTGGCGTTGGCGTTGGCTGCCGCCAGCCGCACGTTGTCCGGGGCAAAAGCGACGCTGTTCACGGCGCCGTCGTTGCCATTGATCACCGCCGCTCGTTCGCCTGTGTCCAGGTTACGCACGACGATAAAGCCGTCATCGCCGCCAGAGGCCAGCAGTCGGCTGTTCGGGCTGAATGCCAACCCGTTGACCACGCGGCTGTGGTCGCTGAAGGTGCGCAGTTCGCGGCCGCTTTGGGCGTCCCATAGTTTGACGGTGTTGTCGTAGCTGGCTGTAGCCAGGTAACGGCCGTCTGGACTAAAAGCGACGTCGCTTAACCAGTCGGTGTGGCCGGACAGGGTAAGCTGCAACTGGGAGGCTTGCAGGGCGCGGTAGAGGGCGTCTTCGGCTTCGGCGGCGGCTGTGCCGTCTATGGGCAGGGTGCGGTTGACCGCTTCGATGGCTAACAACAGGCCCAATTGCGGGTCGCTGGTGAGTTGGTCTATGGCGGCGGCGGCCAGTTCGCGGGCAGTAGCCAGGCGGGTCTGAGCTTCGGCTTCGCGGGCGTTGGCTTCGGCCTGGGCGGCGCTGGCCTCGGCCAGGGCGGCGCTGGCAACGGCCGTCGCGCGGGCCAGTTCGGCTTCGGCGGCGCTTTGTTCGGCCACGTCGCGCTGCTCGCGGGCGTTGGCTTCGGCGGTGGCGCGCAGGCTGGCGTCTTCCTGGGCGGCGAATTGGGCAGATACGGCCGTAGCCGCACTGGATTCGGCTTCCCGGCGTAGGGTCTCGGCGATGGTGGCGTTATCCCGCGCGGTGGCCGCATTTTGCGCGGCGACCGCGCCGTTACGCGCCGCCCAAAACGCCGACACCAGAGCGACCACAAAGATCAACGCCAGGGCGATGGAGACGCGCGCCAGCCGCCGGGCAGCCCGATCGCTTTCGCTGGCGCGCTGCCGTTCAGCTTCGGCCAGGGCGCGCGCCTGCTCCAATTCACGCATCTGGCGGGTTTCGCGTTCTAGCTGTTCTTTGTGGGCGGCCGTTTCACTGGCTTCCACAAACATTGCTTCCAGGGGGGTTAAGTCAGGATATTGCAGCGCTTCTTCTAACAAAACGCCACGCAGCAAAACGCTGGACGGCCGTCCGAGTGTGTGCCATTGTTCGGCGGTGGTCGCCAGCCGCAGCCGTTGGCGCTGGGCTACACGCGATTCTTCAATCCAACCCACCAGTCGCGGCCAGATGCGCACCAGCGATTCATGCGCCAGACTCAGTTGATCATCGTCGGCGCTGGTTCCGGTAATGCGGCGGACCAGGTGCGCGCCGAGCAGTTGGTCAATCACCCCCTCGATTTGCACCTGGGGTTTGTCTATTTTGGGGTAGAGCGCGGCCAGCAAAACGCGGTCGCTGGTGATGTGCTGCTCAACGGTGGGGCGCACAATGCCCAGAACGACCTGGCGGGCAATGGCTCGGTTTTCCGATGAGAGGGCGTCGTAAAAGGCGTCGGCGCTTTTCGCCAGGGCTTGCTGGCCGCCGCCAAGCCGCCGGTAGGCGTCCCAGGTGACGCGGTTGTGGTCGCGGGTTTCCCACAGCTTCAGCAGGGTGAATTGCAGCAGGGGCAGGGCGGCTGGTTTGCCCAGCACTTCGCCGACCAGTTCTTCGACCAGGTTTTCCTCGAATTTCAGGCCGACGAGTTCGGCCGGTTTTTCGATGACTTCGCGCAGTTCGTTGGCCTTCATGGCCGTCACGCGCACCTGGGCTTTTTCGTATTCACTTTGCAGGGCCGGGATTTGCACCAGGTTGCTTTCCAGGTCGGCGCGCATGGTGATGACGACGGTGTGCCGCGCTTTGGGCATTTGAATGAGGTTGAGCAGGGTGATGATGAAGGCGCGGCGTTTTTGTTCGTCCTGGCAGATGGTGAAAATTTCCTCGAACTGGTCTATGACCAGCACCGCCGGTTCGGGATCGCTCTGGTCAATGAGGTTGACCAGGTAAGTGGAGTTTTGCGCGCATTTTTCGCCGACATCGGCCATCCATTCCAGGATGTTTGCGCCTTCGGGTTTGAGGACGCGGATGAGACTGGCCTGAGGGTCGGCGCCGGGCACAATGGGGGGATAGTAGCGCCAGCTGCGGCTGCCGTGCAGCGCGCCATTTTGCAGTTGGGTCAACAGCCCGGCCTGGGCGACAGAGGATTTGCCACTGCCGGAAGGGCCGATGATAGCCAGGAAACGGCCGTACTTTAGCTTTTCCACCATCTCTTTGATGAGGGTGGTGCGGCCGAAAAAGAAAGATTGTTGCAGCGTGCCAAAGGTCTGCAAGCCCAGGTAAGGGCATAGGGAATCATCCAATTCCGGGGCCAGACCGGGGTCGTATTCCATTAAGTTGGTTTCTGGGGCCTGCCGCCGGGCGTGGTATAGTTCGTTGGCCCAATAATCAATGAGATTTTGCGCCTGCCAGCGGTCGCTGCGCGTATCTAAAAAGGCGCCAGTAGCGATTCCCTGGGCTACAAATTGGGCCACTTCGTCTAAGAACAGCTCCGATTGGCTGTCTTTGCCGCGCCGTTCTAGCAGACGGCGATGGGTGATACGCAAGGCGGTCAACGAGGGAAAAGCCTCGATTTGCTCCATTACAACGGTTCTCCTGACTACTTGCACAGTCTAAACTCCAGACGCGAAGCGCTTTGCAAGGTGGGTCGCGCGTGGGGATCATACGGCAATCGCGGCCAATCATCAACTAACCGGGTTATCTGGCGGCGCTTTTGGCGCTGACCTTTAGCGCTTGTTAAGGATTACTCTGGTTCTAGCGTTTCTATAAAAACTTATTACAAAGCACAAAGAAACAAAGGCACAAAGAATCTCTTTGTTTTTTGTGCCTTTGTTTCTTTGTAATAAATTCTCCAGTTCTAACGAGCGGCTTTGGACGATAAGGGCAGATTGTGCCCAAAAGTGACGCAAACGCTACCTCAGAGCGTTTGGCTATTCGACCAGCGCAAACAGGCATTTCAGGTAGGCGGCTTCAGGGAAGCGGATGGGGTGGTCAGGGCGTGGCCGGTGCGGGCGATTTCGCGCAACGGCCGTCCTACATCCCGCGCCGTCTCATGGATTAGCTTAAAAAAATCATCGGCGGCTACCCGGCTGGAGCAGGAAGCCATGACCAACAGACCGCCGGGGCGCAGCAGGGCCAGTCCCAGGCGCGCCAGCCGGCCGTAGGCGTTTTGCGCCCGCGCCATTTCGCTTTGCTTTTTGGCGAAGGATGGTGGGTCTATGATCACCAGGTCGAAGGTACGGCCGTTGGCCCGCAACTGTTCCATCTCCCCAAACGCATCCCCGGCCAGCAGATCATGGTGGCAGGCGGCTACCGCCGGATTGTGCCGGTTCAGGGCAAAATTGTCGGCGGCGGCGTGCAGCGCCGGCTGGCTGATGTCCAGGCTGACCACGCGCCGCGCCCCACCGCGCGCCGCGTAAAGTGAAAAACCGCCGCTGTAGGCAAAGACGTTCAACACATCCTTGCCCGCCGCCAGCCCCTCCACCCGCGCCCGGTTGTCGCGTTGGTCGAGGAAAAAGCCGGTTTTCTGCCCCTGGGTCACGTCGGCGGCAAAAGAGAGGCCATTTTCGCGGAAGAGCACCGGCGCGGTGGGCGGTGGTCCGGCCAAAACCGCGCCATCCACCAGCCCAACTTTGGCCAGGGGCGCCGCGATGGCCCGGCTGAGGCGCAGGACGATGGTTTCAGGGTGGCAGACGGCCGTCAACCCGGCCAAGACATCGGCCAGGTGGGGCAGCCAGGCGGCCGTGTACAGTTTCAGCACGTAAACGGCGGCGTAGCGGTCTATCACCAGGCCGGGGAAGCCGTCGTTTTCGCCGTGGACCAGGCGGCAGCCGGTGGTTTGGGCGGTGGACAACGGGGCGCGCAGGGCGACCGCCAGGCGAAGCTGCTGTGTCCACCAATCGGCGTCAATGGCGGCCTGTTTGCCCTGGTGAAGAATGCGCACCCGCAGCGGCGAATCGGGGTCGAACAGGCCGACAGCCAGAAAGCGGTTGTTGTGGTCGAAGAGAACGGCCAGGTCCCCGGAACGGCCGTCCTGGTTTTGGCGGGTAATGGATTCGGCAAACAGCCAGGGGTGGCCGCCGCGGACAGCCCGCTCGGCTGCCGGGCTGACGCGCAAAGCCAGCCGCTTCATCGGCGGTTGGTTGAACTGGGCAAGATGGATAGACGACTCAGCAGCCAAGAGGAACCTCTCTGACAAAATGAACAATCGGCCTGTGGCTCATTTTAGCGTAAAATGGCGAACGGTTTTAGAAGATGTTGGTTGGCTGGTTCGCTAACCAACCAACCAACTAACCAACGAATAATCCTATGCAAGTGACTATAACCATTCCGGCAACATCCGCCAATCTTGGCCCAGGCTTTGATTGTTTAGGCCTGGCGCTGACGCTTTACCAGACAGTTACCTTCTCTACCCGCCTCGAACCGGGGGTGGTGATTACCGCCAGCGGCGAAGATGCCCACAAAATCCCGACGGATGAGAGCAACCTGGTGCGGCAGTCGGCCCAATTGCTGTTTGACCGGTTTGGGAAACGGCCGTTTGGCCTGCACATTCACCAGGACAATCAAATTCCCATCGGCAGCGGGTTGGGCAGCAGTTCGTCGGCGGTGTTGGCCGGTTTGTTGGGGGGCAATGCCCTGCTGGGCAGCCCGCTCAGCCGCGCCCAGATTTTGCAGCAGGCCACCGACCTGGAAGGCCACCCGGACAATGTGGCGCCGGCGATGCACGGCGGCCTGATTTTGGGTTGCGTGGCGATGCAGGACCGGCTGCACCAGCCATACCGCATCCCGCTTATCCCCGGTCTGGCGGCGGCGTTCGACGCGGCTTATGCGGCCGGCGCGGCCGGTGTGGCCCTCAGCGGCGCCGGCCCCAGCCTGATAGCCTTTGCCCCGGATGGACATGAGGCGATTGGCGCGGCGATAACGGCCGTGTTCGCCCAACACGCCCTCGCCAGCCGCACCTGGATTTTGGCGGTGGATACCCAGGGCAGCCGGGTCTGCATAGCTGCGTCCGCTTGAAAACTTAATGAAATTGTAGGCTAGTCTGTCGTTTCAGGCGGATTGCGGTATAATCTTGGCGTTTAAAGGCATCTTTATCATGAAATTAAGAAAAAGGGGTGTGATGGGCTGGATACGGCCGTTACGCCCCTTGCGTTCGTAAGCTGTTGGCTTTAGGCTGTTGACCGACCACAATCCGCGCTCTTTTACTTCACATTCGCCCTTTAACGATCAGAATCCGCAACCATTCCCACGCCAGCGTGTTGCCATTAAGTGGCACAAGCGGAGTTTCCCCCGTGTTTATGCGTGAAATTATCTTCAGGAGACATGTTAATGGAAAAAGCAACCCTGTTAGAATGGTACCGGCAAATGGTACTCATTCGTCGTTTTGAGCAACGCTGCTCTGATCTGTACAGCCTGGGCAAGATTGGCGGCTTTTTGCACCTGTACATCGGGCAAGAAGCTGTTGCCGTTGGGACCATCGCCGCCCGTCAGGAAGGCGACCATGTGATTACCGCCTACCGCGATCACGCCCACGCGCTGGCGGTGGGCAGCGAGACGGGGCCGGTAATGGCTGAACTGCTGGGCAAGGCCACCGGCGTCAGCAAAGGAAAAGGTGGCTCCATGCACTTGGCCGATGTGCCGCGCCGCTATTGGGGCGGTTACGCCGTGGTCGGTGGGCATGTGCCGCTGGCGACTGGTTTGGCCCTGGCCGAGCAGTACAAAGGCACGGACAATGCCGTCCTTTGTTATTTTGGAGATGGATCCACCAATATTGGCTATTTTCATGAATCCTTAAACCTGGCCGGCGTGTGGGATTTGCCGGTGGTGTTTGTGGCTGAGAATAATCAGTATGGCATGGGAACGGCCGTAGACCGCGCCTCGGCCGTCACCCGCATGATTGACAAAGCGCCGGCTTATGGCATGGTAGGCAAGCAGGTGGATGGCATGAACGTCATCGAAGTCTACGAAGCCACGGCCGCCGCCCTGCAAGCCATCCGCGAAGGCAAGGGACCGCAGTTCCTGGAAATGCTCACCTACCGCTTCGAGGGCACAGCATGGGCGATCCGCTGCGCTACCGCACCAAAGTCGAGGTGGAAAAATGGCGCGAAGACGACCCCATCGGCATCCTGGAGCGCCACGTCCTCGCCGAAAACATCGCCACCCGTGAGGAACTGGAAGACCTGGACAAAGGCGTTGAGCAAGAAATGGAAGACGCCGTGCGCTTCGCTGAAGAATCCCCCTTCCCGGCTTACGAAGAGTTGTTCACCAATATTTATGTAGACAATTAGTAACCAGTGTTCAGTGGACGTTATGTCTAGTGTATACCCACTGAACACCGAACACTGAACACCGAACACTAACTTCATTCCTTGGAGACAAACAATGGCCTTTATAACCATGCGACAAGCAATTAGCGATGCGCTGCGCGAAGAAATGAAGCGCGACGATACGGTCTTTATTATGGGGGAAGAAGTGGGCGTGTGGGGCGGCACTTACGCCGTCACACGCGGTTTTTACGATGAATTTGGCCCTCGCCGGGTAAAAGACAACCCCGATTTCCGAAATGGTTATCGGCGGCGCGGCCACCGGGGCGGCGATGAATGGCCTGCGGCCGGTGGCTGAATTTATGACCATCAATTTTGCTTTTCTGGCCCTGGATGCGATGGTTAATCATGCCGCCAAGGTCCACTACATGTTTGGCGGGCAGATGAAAGCGCCGGTGGTGTTCCGCGCGCCGGGCGGCGGCGGGCGGCAGTTGGGCGCGACCCACAGCCACACGCCGGACGTGATTTTTGCTCATTTCCCCGGCCTGAAGGTGGTCTCCCCGGCCACGCCATATGACGCCAAAGGGCTGCTGAAAGCCGCCATCCGCTCTGACGACCCGGTGCTGTTCATTGAACATGCCACGCTCTATCAACAGCGCGGCGAAGTGCCGGATGGGGATTACGAGGTCCCCATGGGTGTGTCGGACGTGAAGCGCGAGGGTACGGATGTGACCCTGGTGGGTTATGCTCAGGGCTTGCAGGTGGCGCTGGAAGCAGCAACAAAATTGGGCCTTGAAGGGGTGAGCGTGGAGGTGGTGGATTTGCGGTCGTTACGGCCGTTAGACATGGGTCCCGTCGTCACATCCTTCAAAAAACCTATAAAGCGGTCATTGTCGAAGAAGGCTACCGCTCGTATGGCATTGGTGCGGAAGTGGCCGCCCGGCTGCAAGAAGAAGCGTTCGATTACATGGACGCGCCCATCAAACGGGTGGCCCAGTTTGAAGTGCCCCTGCCCTATTCGCGTGATTTAGAACAGGCTGCGTTGATCAATGCAGATCGGGTCATTGCGGCCGTAAAGGAGATTCTCTAATGGCTGAGTTTATCGTCATGCCCAAACTTGGCTTCGATATGCGCGAAGCTGTGCTGGTGAGCTGGTTAAAAGAGGTCGGCGAGCCGGTGACCAAAGGCGAAGTAGTGGCCGAGATTGAATCGGACAAGGCGACGCTGGAGTTGGAATCGTTGGTGTCCGGCACGCTGTTAAAACAGTTGGAGAAAGAAGGCTCGGTTGTGCCTGTAGGCGCAAACCTGGCGATTGTTGGCGAAGCCGGGGAAGATATTTCGTCGCTGGCGTCGGGCAATGGCGAGAGCCAGGCGCCGGCCGAGGAAGCGGCCCCAAAAGCTGACGCGGCGGCGGAACAGACGCCTGCTCCGGCCGCCGCGCCTGCACTGGAAACGGCCGTATCCACTGAATTTCCCGGTGGCTTGAAGGCCACCCCCGTCGCCCGCCGTCTGGCCGAAAAGCGCAGTGTGGATTTGCGCCGCGTGAACGGGTCGGGACCAGACGGCCGTATTCGCAAAAGCGATGTCGAAGCCTATCTGGCTGCGCCCCCCGCGCCCACAGCCACGCCTACCCAGGTAATGGGCGCGGCCGCGCCCGCCGGCCCGGAAACCACCGAAATCCCGGCCAGCCGCCTGCGCCAGGCCATCGCCCGGCGCATGACCGAAAGCAAAACCAGCGTGCCCCACTTTTACGTCACCAACGAGATAGACATGGAGCCGGTGTTGGCCTTGCGGCAGCAAATCAACGACCTGCTGGCCGACGAGCAAAAAATCAGCGTCAACGACATGATTGTCAAGGCGGCGGCTCTGGCTTTGCAGGAGTTTCCCAACCTGAATGCGGCTTTTGCCGGGGACAAGATTATTCGCCACAACCGGATTCACGTGGGAACGGCCGTAGCCGTAGAAGGCGGTCTGCTCACCGTTGTTCAAAGAGACACCAACCTGACCCCACTGGCCCAGGTTGCCGCCGATAACCGGGCAATGATCGGCCGTGCCCGCGTTGGTAAAGTCAAGCCCGAAGACGTAGAAGGCAGCACCTTCACCATCAGCAACCTGGGTGGATTCGACGTAGACCATTTCATCGCCATTATCAACCCACCCGACGCTGCCATTCTGGCCGTTGGCTCCGCCCGGCAGGTTCCGGTGGTGGTAGATGGGCAGTTGGCTGTCGGCACGCGCATGAAGGCCACTATCTCCGCCGACCACCGCGTCACCGACGGCGCGGAAGCGGCCCGCTTCATGCAAGCCTTCAAGTCCATCCTCGAACATCCGCTGCGCCTGCTGCTTTAAGCAGACAAAAGATGAAAGATTGGAGATAACCCAACTTCTCCAATCTTTCGTCTTCCCGCTGTAATCTTCAATCCCTCGTCTCCGACAGTACAGTTCCACCGTAAAATCTGCTATACTAAATCCGGCGTGTTCACATAAAACATTTTCGCTGCCCGGTCTAATCTTTTGGATGTTCACCCCCTCCAATGGTTAACCGATAAGCCTGACTCTGTGGAGGAAGTTTAATGGCCACAATCCTGGTAATAGATGATGATGAATTGGTTTCCCGAACCTTACAACGCGCCCTGAAATTGTATGGTCATCAGGTGATGGTGGCTAACAGCGGGGCCGAAGGGCTGCAAACGGCGCGCCGTCATCGGCCCGATTTATTCATTTTGGATATTATGATGCCTGGCGCGGATGGCTATCAGGTGTGCCGCCAGATTCGCGGCGATCCATTGTTGAGCGATCTGCCCGTCTTGTTCCTGACAGCTAAAGTTAAAGATGAGGACAAGATTGAAGGCTTCCGCGCGGGCGGCGACGATTATCTGAGCAAGCCGTTTAACATGGAGGAGCTGCAACTGCGGGTGAAGGCGATTTTGCGCCGGACCAGCCCCATCACCCTGGACCCGGAACCGCCGAATGAGGTGGTGGTGGGCAATGTGACGTTGGATTGTCGCAGTTTTAAGGTGGTGACGCCGTCCGGTGTGGCCCTATTGACCAACGTGCAGTTCGATTTGTTGTATCACCTGATGAGCAATGCCGACCAGGTTTTTAACAGCCAACAGCTGCTGCAAGATGTGTGGGATTACCCCCGCGACACCGGCAGCCCGGAGTTGGTGCGCGCCCATATTAAAAACCTGCGGGAAAAGATTGAACCTGCGCCCAGCGACCCCATCTATATTCGCACAATTCAGGGGCATGGATATACGTTCTCCTCGGCGGCAACTGGTTAGGCGCTAACAGAGCGACTATGGACAATTAAATTGTCATTCCTTCGGCGTTGCTCAGGACAAGTCTGAGCGGAGTCTGCGGAGTGAAGAATCCCCTTCTGTCTGCCGCAAGGGGATTCTTCCTTGAAGACTCGTCAGAATGACACCGTCTTTTGCCAGCGTTGTCTGGCAAGAGACGTAGAAACTGTCAGGGTTTCTGGGGTTCACTTATCATGGCAAACAATGCTCAATCCCCGACGCCAACGCGCATTCTGGTTGTGGATGACGAACCGGAAATTGCCGAATCCCTGGCCGACTTTTTGGTTCGCAAAGAGGGGTTCGTCGTTTCGTTGTCCAGCACCGGGGAAGAGGCGATAGAGTTTCTAAAATCAACGATTGGCGAAAACCACGAAGTTGATCTGGTGCTGTTGGATATGCGGATGCCGGGGATGTCTGGGCTGGAGGTGTTGGCCTGGATTCGGCGGCATCCGGTGCTGCAATATACGCGGGTGGTGCTGCTAACGGCCGCTGCCGGCAGCAATGATAAAGTAGAAGCGCTCTCGGCCGGGGCCGACGATTACATCACCAAGCCCTATTATCCGCAAGAGCTGTTGGCGCGGGTGAAGACTATTTTGCGCACGCAGCAGTTAGAGAAGCAGCTTCAGCGCCAGAGCCAGCAGTTGGCGGCGTTGAACCAGATGGGCCAACGGTTGGCGACGACGCTGGAGACGCAAGAAGTGTTGGCAACGGCCGTTGCTGGGGCTATCGAAATTTTAGGCGTCGAGTCGGCGGCCGCCTTTATGTTGGAAGGGGGGCGGCTGCGCAGCAAGGCGCTGCGCACGGCCGATGGCCTGGTAGCCACCGACCATGACCTGGATGTGGACCAGGGGTTTGTGGGCCATGTTTTTGCCCGGCAAGCGCCAGCTTTGCTGAATAACCCAGAGAGCGACGGCCGTTTCCAAGCCACCACCGACGCCCCGCCCGGCATTGCGCCACACACCCTGATGGCCGCGCCGCTGCTGGTGCGCGGCCGGCCGGTAGGCATTTTAACCTGCTACAACAAGGTGAACGGCCGTTTCCAGGAAGTAGACTTAGAGCTGTTTTCCTCCCTGGCTATCTCCATCAGCGGCTCCATCGAAAATGCCTGGCTGTTCCAACGTATCCGGCTGCGGCAGCAAGAGCTGCTGGAGAACCGCAACACCCTTCAAGCCCTCATTGATGGCATCCCCCATCCCATTTACACCATCAACGACAATTGGACGCTCATCTCCATCAACAAAAACAAGGCCAACCAACATTTAGAAACAGACGCCGAACTGATAGGACGGCCGTGTTACCGCGCCTTTTTCCACCGGGATACCCCCTGCGAACACTGCCAGGTTGCCCTGACGTTGGCCCAAAGACAGGCGCAAGGCTGGTCTGTAAGCTGGCAGGGCGAAGACCATCTACCCCGCGATTGGGATGTTAACGCCTACCCCATCCCCAGCAGCCAGGCCGCTTCCGTCCGCGCCGTCATCCTCTGGCAAGACCGCACCGAGGAGCGCCGCATGGAAAGCACGCTGCTGCAAGCCGGTAAACTGGCGGCGATTGGGCAGCTTGCGGCCGGCGTGGCCCATGAGATCAACAACCCCCTCACTGTCATCAACGCCAACGCCGAAATGCTTAAAATGTTCATTCCGCCCGAAGATGAAAACTACGAAGCGGTAGACCTGATCGCCCGCGCTGGGGACCGGGCCACCAAAGTGGTGCGCGGTTTATTGGACTTCGCCCGGCAGGAACAGTATAAATTTACCAGCAGCGATATAAACCGCTCCATCCGCCAGACATTAGACTTGATCAGCTATCAATTTCAAACGGCCGACATCGCCATCATAGACAAAACATCGTCCGATTTGCCGCCCATCACCGCCAGTTGGGAACATTTGAAAAGCGTCTGGCTGAATTTGTTGGTCAATGCGCGGGATGCTGTACAAACCGCGCCGACCAATCGGCAAATCGAAATTACCACGCGCCTATCGCCGGAAAACGACTATATTCAAGTGTTGATCCGTGACAATGGTCACGGAATGTCGGCGGCCGAAGCGCAGCATATTTTTGAACCGTTTTACACTACAAAGGAGCCGGGCAAAGGAACTGGTTTGGGTTTAGCCACAAGTCATCGTATCATAGACCAACACGGCGGTGACATTCATGTGGTCAGCGCCCCAAACGAAGGAACGACATTTATCGTCCGTTTGCCTGTGACGCCACAGGGTAACGGCCGTTAACAAACAGCCATGAATAACCAAACAACACTTACCGAACTAAATATAGGCGATGTCTTGCGCCTGGCTTTACCCCTCAGCACCACGGTTTCCGCCGGGGCGCGGCACGCCCGGCGCAACGTCAAGTGGGCCGTTCTGCTGACAAGCTGGGCGGATCTGGACGACCAGGTAGAGCAAGGTGATCTACTGATCATCCCCCCGGTTTTGGAAGAACAGACCCCCACAACCAGCCTGATGGACCTGCTAGACAAGGTGGTCGAGCTTGAAGTTGCCGGGCTGCTTATCTTCAAAGAAGTGCCCGAAAACATCGCCGAAAAAGCCAGCGCCCTTAACCTGCCCCTGCTAGTCGCCCCGCCCGGCATCTCCGTCCGCGATGCGCATCAGGCCATCGTCTTCCTCCTGGCCGACCGGCAGGCGGCCACGGCCGAACGTGGGATGCAGCTTTACCGCAAACTATCGGAAATGTCCCGCGAGGAACAAGGGCTGCAAGCCATGACCGATGTCATGTCTAAGCTCACCGGCAAAATTGTGGTCATCCAGGATAAACGGCTGGAGGTGCGGGCTATTAGTTCGCCTCGCACCACCGACGTGGATGAAGCGGAACTCATTGAAGTGCTGATGCAGCGCGACGAACTGCCGGCCGTGCTGCGCAACCGCAAAGCGGCGGCCAAAGCGCGGCAAAGCTATTGGCAGCAGCTTTTACCCGTTAAGAACCTGGCGCGTTTGGTCAGCCCTATTATTTCCGGCGACCGGGCGCGTGGGTATCTGTCTGTGGTTGGCCCGGCCGATCAGCTTGATCTGTTGGATAACCTGACGGTGGAGCATGGCGCGGCTGCCTGCGCGCTGGAAATGGCAAAGGCCAAAGCGGTCAGCGAAGCCAAAAAGTCGCTGCGCGGTGATTTTTTGGAGGGTTTGCTGGCCGGAACACTGCCGCAAAAAGAGATCGAACGGCTGGCCGGCCGTCTGGACCACGATACCACTCAGCCCCATGCGGTGATGACGTTTGCCTGGAATGGGCCGGAACTGCCTTCTTTGCGACGGCTGGAAACCACCATTAACTGGCTGCTGCGGAATCATCCCCGGCCGGCGCTGGTACACATTTATGGCGACCAGCACGCCTGTGTTTTCCAATCGCTCAAGAGCGTCGAAGACATGGAATCGGCGCATGAACTGGCCCGACGGCTGTTGGAGCAGGTAGACGCCGAATACCCGAATACGCACCTGATGGGTGGCATCAGCGGGCCGGTGTTGACGTTGGCCGATTGGCCCCAGGTTTACCACGAGGCGCTGCAAGCGATGCAGTTGGGCCAACGGCTAAAGATGAACCAGGTGGTGGAATTTGGCAGTTTGGGCATTTACCGCCTGTTGGGGCGGCTGGAGAATGTGCCGGCCGTGGTGGAGTTTACCGATCAGGTGATTGGGCCGCTGGTGCGCTACGACGATCAGCATCGCAGCACGTTGGTGCAAACCATTGACGCCTACTTCACCCATCACGGCAACATCAGTCAGACGGCCGAAGCGCTGTTCATCCACCGCAATACCTTATTGTATCGCCTGGACCGCATTCAGGAGCTGACCAACCACAATCTGAGCCAGGCCAATATGCGGCTGGCGCTGCAACTGGCGCTCAAATTATGGCAGCTGCGCCCAGAATCACCGCGGATAAGTTAAGTTTTGTATAGTTTTTACTAATAAATGGTTCAGGATTCTTGTAAGTTAACTGTATATTTCTCACGCAGGCCGCTTTATACTTCTAAATGACTTGTGCTGAAATGCGCGGTTCAGTGGGAAATAGTGGGAAACAAAAAGAGCGCGGCTGCGGCTGGCGCTCTTTTTGGTTTAAACAAACGGCCGTTTCCCACCCTTGTACACATCTTACAAATCTATGGCCGTTTTTCTTGTGTGTTTTGGCCTATGGACGATGATGGGAACGGCCGTTACCCTTGTGAACATCTGAAAATGCTTTTTTGTGAGAACATGAAACGTACTTTGAACTTTGTCCTTATTAGCCTTATTAGCCTGGTCCTTATTATCGTCGTTAAGGATCCGTTGCCGGTTGGGTGAACAAGGATAAACAAACAAACCATCGTTTGAATCCAGGCCGCCCAACAGGGCGGTTTTTTGTTTTTTAGTACAGAAGCCATGAACACATTTAACTTTGAGACACAAACCGATTCGCAGACTCAGACTGACGCCAAGCACGGCCGTCAGTCCTCTTCAATGTCCATGTGTTCGGCGGTAGCCAACCCTCCCCTGTGTGTACCAAAGCAGAAAACCAACCAGTTTTCTGCTTTTTTTGTCCCTCATTCACCTTCTATCCCCACATCAGCCAATTTTTATCAGCAAATCTCTATTGCTCAACAAGGAGGAGCAACCATATGAGTAAAATGAAAACAGGTGGTCAGATTGTTTGGGAAAGCCTTCTCAAAGAAGGCGTAGACGTTGTATTCGGTCTGCCAGGCGGCGCCATCTTGCCGGCCTACGATGACTTAATGAAGTACGAATACCCCATTCATCATGTCCTCGTGACCCACGAGCAAAGCGCGGCCCACATGGCCGATGGTTACGCCCGCGCCACCGGCCGCGTTGGCGTCTGCATCGCCACCTCCGGCCCTGGGGCAACCAACCTCATCACCGGGTTAGCCACCGCCTACATGGATTCCTCGCCCATCGTCGCCATTACCGGCCAGGTTCCCACCTCCTTGCTCGGCCGCGACGGCTTTCAGGAAGCCGACGTTCAGGGCGTCAGCTTGCCTGTAACCAAGCATAATTATCTCATCACCGACGTCCGCGATTTGGCCGATGCCATCAAAGAGGCGTTTTACATCGCCGGAACTGGCCGCCCCGGCCCTGTTTTGGTGGACATTTGCAAAGATGCGTTACAGGCTTCCGTGGAGTATGAATATCCCGAATCGGTCTACCTGCCCGGTTACAAACCCAACCTGAACGCCCCCGATGAGGCTTCTGTCGCCCGCGCCGCCCGCCTGCTCAACGAAGCCAAAAAACCGCTGATCGTCGCCGGACAAGGCGTTTCCATCGCCAGAGCAGAGAAGGAACTGCGCCAATTAGCTGAAAAAGCCAACATCCCCGTATCTACCAGTTTGCTGGGCATCGGCACGTTCCCCTCCACCCACCCCCTGTCCATCAGTTGGGGCGGGATGCACGGCGAAGCGTATACCAACTACGCCATGCAAGAGTGCGATGTCATGTTCGCCATCGGTGCGCGCCTGGATGACCGGCTGACCGGCGCCTTTGATACCTTTGCCCCCAACGCCAAAATCATCCACGTAGACCTGGACCCGGCCGAAATGGGCAAAAACATCACCATTGATACCCCCGTTGTTGGCGACGCCCTGCTCACGCTGAAAATGCTCCTGCCGCAAATGCAGCCCAACGAACACCCGGCCTGGCTGGCCAAGATCGCCGACTGGAAAACAGAATCCACCGAACGTGACATTATCGCCCAGGAAACCGACGAACTGGTGGCCCCATACATCATGCGCCAACTCTGGCACGCCACCAATGAAGGCGACGCCACCGTGGTGAGCGACGTAGGCCAGCATCAGATGTGGGAAGCGCAATACTTCCACCACACCAAACGGCGCAGCCTGCTGACGTCTGGCGGTTTGGGCACGATGGGGTTTGGCCTGCCGGCGGCCATTGGCGCCCAAATGGGGCTGCCCGATGAAGAGATTTGGGTGGTGGCTGGTGATGGCGGTTTCCAGATGACGATGATCGAACTCTCGACCGTTATGCAGGAGCGGCTGCCCATCAAAATAGCCATCATCAACAATGGCTACCTGGGCATGGTGCGCCAGTGGCAAGACGTGTTTTACAACAAACGGCACGCCGGCACGCCATTGTTCAACCCCGATTTTGTGAAGCTGGCCGATGCCTATGGCATCCCGGCCAAATCGGTGACGCGCAAAGAGGATGTGTACAGCGCCATCAAAGAGGCGCAGGCCGCCGATGGTCCGTATCTGCTGGATTTCCAGGTGGAGGAATTCACCAACGTCTATCCGATGGTCGCTCCTGGCAAGAGCAACGCCGACATGATTCGTCGTCCGATGCCTAATTTGATGGAAGGTGCAGAATAATGAGCGAAATACAGACGAAACAACACACGATGATTGCCTGGATGGAAGATAAACCGGGCGTTTTGAACCGGGTGGCCGGGTTGTTCCGCCGCCGCAACTTTAACATTGAGAGTCTGGCTGTGGGGCATAGTGAAACGCCAGGCATCAGCCGCATGACGTTTGTGGCGCGGGGAACGCCCCGCGATATGAGCCAGATTCGGACGCAGTTGGATAAGTTGATCAACGTCGTGGACATTCAGGACGTGACCAATGAGCCGGTGGTGATGCGTGAACTGGCGCTGCTAAAGGTGCAGGCGAGCAATGGCAACCGGTCGCAGGTGATGCAGATCGTGGATATTTATCGCGCAAGCATCATTGATGTAGACCTGGATTCGATGATTGTACAAATTGTCGGCCCAGAGGAGCGGGTGGAATCGTTTATCAAGCTGCTGAGTAATTTTGGCATTGACGAAATGGTGCGCACCGGCCGGGTGGCGATGGTGCGCGGTGGCAAAAGTGAAAAACAGCGGGATGTGGAAACGGCCGTTCGCGGCTACACCAATGGAAATGGTTAGTTGATAGTGGATAGTTGATAGTTGTTAGCCAAAACTATCAACTCCCAACTATCAACTCCCAACTAAAAGGAGATTCATCTTGGCAAACATCTTTTACGACAAAGACGCAGACCTGAGTCTGTTAGACGGCAAAACCGTCGCCATTATCGGTTATGGCAGCCAGGGCCACGCCCATGCGCTGAACCTGAAAGATTCCGGCGTGAACGTGGTGGTGGGCCTGTACGAAGGCAGCAAATCGTGGCGGCAGGCGGAAGCGGCCGGACTCACCGTCAAAACCGTCGCCGAGGCGACGCAAGCGGCCGACGCCATCATGATTTTGACCCCGGACACCAGCCAGGCGGCCATCTACAAATCGGACATCGAGCCGTACCTGACGGCCGGTAAAACCCTGATGTTCAGCCACGGCTTCAACATTCGTTTTGGGCAAATTGTGCCCCCGGCGAACGTGGACGTGAGCATGGTGGCCCCCAAAGCGCCCGGCCACCGCGTGCGCGAGGTCTTTGCCGAAGGCGGCGGTACGCCCGGCCTGGTGGCCGTGCATCAAGATGCCAGCGGCCAGGCCAAAGCGTTTGCCCTGGCCTACGCCAAAGGCATCGGCTGCACCCGCGCCGGGGTCATCGAAACGACCTTCTCCGAAGAGACCGAGACCGACCTCTTTGGCGAGCAGGCGGTGTTGTGCGGCGGCGTGACGGCGCTGGTGGATGCCGCGTTTAACACCCTGGTCAATGCCGGCTACCAGCCGGAAATCGCCTACTTTGAATGTATGCACGAGCTGAAATTGATCGTGGACCTGATGTATCAGGGTGGCATGAGCTACATGCGCTATTCCATCAGCGACACGGCCGAACACGGCGATTACACCGCCGGGCCGAAAATCATCACCGACCAGACCAAAGAGGCGATGGCGCAAATCCTGGCCGACATTCGTTCCGGCTCTTATGCCGAGGGTTGGATTGACGAGAATGCCAACGGCCGTCCCTGGTTCAACCAGCGCCGCGAAGAAGCCCGCACCTCCCAAATTGAGACGGTGGGTAAACAACTGCGCTCGATGATGCCGTGGCTGAACCCAAAAGAGATTAATTAGCGGGTAGCGGGTGGCGAGTAGCGTGTGTATCTACACTCGCTACCCGCTACTCGCTACTCGCCTAAGGAGAACAAAATGGACGAAGATGGGGTTGTGAACAAGGATAGCGTAATCTTTTTTGATACTACCTTGCGCGACGGTGAGCAATCGCCGGGGGCGACGTTGAACGTGGATGAGAAATTAGAAATCGCCCGGCAGCTTTCGCGGCTGGGCGTGGACGTGTGCGAAGCGGGCTTTCCGATTGCTTCGCCCGGCGATTTCGACGCCGTGCGGCGGATTGCCGAGGAAGTGGGACCGTTGGTAGACGGCCGTAAATCCGGCCAACCCATGGTCATCGCCGGTCTTGCTCGCGCCAGCCAGGTAGACATCCAACGCGCCTACGACGCCGTCAAGGTCGCGCCGCGCCACCGCATCCACACCTTCCTGGCGACAAGCGACATCCATTTAAAGCACAAACTCAAAATTGACCGTGAAGAGTGCGTGGACCAGGTGATTACGGCCGTTACCTTCGCCCGCAGCCTGTGCCGCGATGTGGAATTTTCGCCCGAAGACGCCGGCCGTTCCGACCCCGACTTTTTGGTCCAGGTCCTCGGCGAAGCCATCAAGGCGGGCGCAACTACCCTGAATATCCCCGACACCGTCGGCTACACCACCCCGGACGAATTTGGCTGGCTGATCAAATACCTGATCGCCAACACGCCTGGCGCGGACAAAGTCGTCTGGTCGGTCCACTGCCACGACGACCTGGGGCTGGCGACGGCCAACACCCTGGCGGGCGTGCAAAACGGCGCGCGCCAGGTCGAAGTGACCATCAACGGCATCGGCGAACGCGCTGGCAATACCTCGTTGGAAGAAGTGGCTATGGCGATTGCCACCCGGCCGCAAACGTTCAACTTGCAAACCAACATAGACACCACCCAGATCATTCGCACCAGCCGCATGGTCAGCGCCTACACCGGCATGGTGGTGCAGCCCAACAAAGCCATCGTCGGGGCCAACGCCTTTGCCCACGAAGCCGGCATCCACCAGGATGGCATGTTGAAAAACCAGCAAACCTACGAAATCATGCGGCCGGAAACGGTGGGCCTGCACGCTTCTAAATTGGTGTTGGGCAAACATTCCGGCCGTCATGCCTTCCGTATGCGCTTGCAAGACCTGGGGTATGGCGACCTGGACAAAGAGGAATTGGACGCCGCTTTCCAACGGTTTAAGCGGCTGGCCGACAAGAAAAAAGTTGTCACCGACGCCGACATTGAAGCCATCATCGCCGACGAAATTTACCAGCCGCCGGAAATCTGGAAGCTGAACCACATTCAGGTGTCGTGCGGTGATTTAAGTATGCCCACCGCCACCGTCAGCCTCACCGGCCCGGATGGCGTGGAATACCGCGACGCCGCTCTGGGAACCGGCCCGGTGGATGCGGTCTATCAGGCGGTTAACCGCATCGTTGGCGTCTCTAACCGGCTGACCGAGTTCACCATCAACGCCGTGACCGAAGGTCTGGACGCCGTGGCCGAGACGACCATTCGTCTCCAGCCGGAAAATGGCGGCACGGCGTACAGCTTGAACCCGCAGACCAATCAGCCGTTTGTGCGCACGTTTAGCGGCCATGGAGCCAGCACAGACATCGTGGTGTCCAGCGCCCGCGCTTACATCAGCGCCCTGAACAAGATGTTGGCAGCGCGAGAGGAATATTCTAGCGAGGTTTCAATGACGGTAGGATGAGCAGTGAACTATCAACTGCCAACTATCAACTATCAACTGTTTTCCGGGAGTGATCTGTGGCAGATAACGGCCGTGTCTGGCAAGCCAATACCCTGGTCCAAACCTATCTCACCGGCGTGCGTGGGGCCATCCCGCACGCCAACGAGCAAATCGAGGTGATGCTGCGCCTGATCCGCGCCGCCTGCCCGGATGTGGGCCGCTTCCTCGACCTGGGCTGCGGCGATGGCATCCTGGGACGGGCGATTCTGGACGAATATCCGCGCGCTCAGGGCGTGTTTGTGGATTTTTCCGAGCCGATGTTGGCGGTGGCGCGGCAACGGTTGGGTGATGGGGGAGATACGGCCGTCATCCTGGCCGATTATGGCGAACCGGGCTGGACGGAGAAGATCATTGCCAATGGTCAACGGTTAATGGTCAATGGTCAATTTGATGTGGTGGTGTCCGGTTACTCTATTCATCATCAGCCGGATGAGCGCAAGCGGGAGATTTACGCGGAGATTTATGGGCTGCTGCGGCCGGGTGGGATTTTTATTAACGTGGAACACGTCGCCTCGGCCACGAAGTGGGTGGAACGGCAGTTTGACGAATTGTTTGTGGACGCGCTCTATCGTTACAGCCAGACGCAAAATCTGGGCAAAAGCCGCGATCAGATGGCCCAAGAGTTCTACTACCGCCCGGATAAAGTCGCCAACATCCTGGCTCCGGTGGAAACCCAGTGCCAATGGCTGCGCGCCATCGGCTATGAACACGTAGATTGCTACCTGAAAATTTTTGAACTCGCCGTTTTTGGCGGCGTTAGACCAAACAGAAGCTAGAGCAAGAGCGAGAGGAAGAGGACCCTCTAGCTCTTGCTCTTGCTCTAGCTAAAACAGGAGTTTTATGACAGATCAACCCAGAACCATCATTGACAAAATATGGGACAATCATATTGTGGTGGATGAGCCGGGCAGCCCGGCTGTGTTGTATATTGATTTGCACCTGGTGCATGAAGTGACCTCGCCCCAGGCGTTTCAAGGATTGCGCGAGCGGGGGTTGACGGTGAAACGGCCGTCGCAAACAATCGCCACCATGGATCACAGCATCCCCACCACGCCGCTCGATGTGCCCATCTACGACCAGATCGCCGCCAAGCAAATTGCCACCATGGAACAAAACTGCCGCGATTTTGGCCTGCGTCTCTTTGGTATGCACAGCGAAAATCGGGGCATCGTCCACGTCATCGGCCCAGAATTGGGGCTGACGCAGCCGGGCATGACCATCGTCTGTGGTGACAGCCACACGGCCACGCATGGCGCGTTTGGCGCGCTGGCTTTCGGGATCGGAACCAGCGAAGTGGAACACGTGTTGGCGACCCAATGCCTGCTGCAAACCAAACCCAAAACCTACGCCGTCAACGTCGAAGGGCGGCTCAAGCCCGGCGTTTCCTCTAAAGACATTATCCTGGCGCTCATCGCCCGCATCGGCGTAGGCGGTGGCACCGGCCACGTCTTTGAATATCGCGGCTCGGCCATTCGCGCCCTGACGATGGAACAGCGCATGACCATCTGCAACATGAGCATCGAAGGCGGCGCGCGCGCCGGCCTGATTGCCCCGGACGAAACCACGTTTGCCTATCTGGCCGGCCGGGAACATGCGCCGCAGGGCGCGGCCTGGGACGAAGCGGTGGCCTATTGGCGCACGCTGCCCAGCGACGCCGGCGCAGCCTTCGACAAAGAAATTACCATAGACGCCAGCAGCCTGGAGCCGATGATCACCTATGGCACGAATCCCGGCCTGGGCATTTCTATCAGCCAGACCATCCCCGACCCGATGAGCATTGGCGATATCAGCCAGCGCAACACGGTGATCAAGGCGTTGGAGTACATGGGGTTGGAGGCGGGGCGGCCGTTGCTCGGCCATCCCCTCGATGTCGTATTTATCGGCAGCTGCACCAATTCGCGCATCTCCGATTTGCGTCTGGCGGCCCAACTCATGAAAGGTCACAAAGTAAAAGAAGGTCTGCGCGTCATGGTTGTGCCCGGCTCACAGCAGGTGAAAAAGCAAGCCGAAGCCGAAGGGCTCGACGTCATCTTCAAAGAAGCCGGGGCCGAGTGGCGCGAAGCCGGCTGCAGCATGTGCATCGCCATGAACGGCGACCAGTTGCAGCCCGGCCAATACGCCATCAGCACCAGCAACCGCAACTTTGAAGGGCGGCAGGGCAAAGGCGGGCGCACGTTTCTGGCCAGCCCACTCACCGCCGCCGCCTCCGCCCTCACCGGCGTTGTCACCGATGTTCGTACCATTGCGCAAACTTGTTAACGGCAAGATTGGACCAATCTCTGAGATTGGTCCAATCTAAGAATCGAGAGGTTTACCATGTCCCACTGGCAGATAATCGGCATTTCCAGCACGCAAATTGTTTTGTTCATTCTGTATGCAATCGCCATGATGGCTAACCGGCAAGCTATACGGAGAGTAAACCATGCAACCATACGAAACCAGTGATCGTTTCCAAAACCAACTGAAACGCCGTTTACTATATAAACAAGCGGCCCGACAGCCGCGCCAGCGGCCGGCGGTCATCAGCCAGACCCATGTGATCGAAGTGCGGCAGTCCATCGAACTGCTGCGCCAGCTCATTGACCAGGCAGTTGAAAACACCTGGCTGACGCTGGAAGGGGATTTGTCCCGCTTTAGCAGCATTGGTCTGGCCGGGCTGGTACGCGATGAAGCCCACAAAGAGGAAACCGGCGACGATTTATTTGCCCCGCTGCATAGTCGTGTCACCATTCCACTCAATCAGGCCAATGCTTATCAACTTAAAACCTCTGTGTTGCAGCACGTGGGCATTCGTTCGCACATCGTCCACCTGTTTCTGGAGTGCGAAGACCGCCGCCTCTTTGCCGCCCACAACAAATTCCGCCAATGCACCCTCTTTGGCGGCTGGATCACCGCCGATTTTTTAACCCAGTTACAAGAGGATGGCGTGATTGTGATTCAATAGGTACACGGATAACACGGATGGGACGGATTTTTATCCGTGAAAATCCGTCCCATCCGTGTATCCATGCCGCCTTATTTGAAAGGATACTATGCAAGCATTTACCACATTAACCAGCCATATGGTGGCGATTCCGACAGAAAATATTGATACCGACCAGATCATTCCGGCGCAATTTCTAAAAACCATCAGCAAACAGGGGCTTGGCAAGAATCTGTTTTACCATTGGCGCTACAACGAGGATGGTACGCCGAAGGCGGATTTTCCGCTGAACCGGCCAGAAGCGGAAGGCGCGGCCATTTTGCTGGCCGGCGACAACTTTGGTTGTGGTTCCAGCCGCGAACACGCCCCCTGGTCGCTGATGGATTCTGGCTTTCAGGCGATTATCAGCACGTCGTTTGCCGATATTTTTCGCAATAACTCGCTGAAGAATGGCTTGCTGCCCATCATTGTGGATGAGGATACGCACCGGCAGCTTCTCAGTCTGGTGGCCGAGGAACCGGGAACCCAGGTGAGTATTGATCTGGCGAGCCAGAAGCTAATGCTGGGCGACGGCCGTTCCGTCACGTTCCCCATAGACAACTTCAGCAAAACCTGCCTGCTTGAAGGGCTGGACCAACTTGGCTACCTGCTTAAGCAAAGCGACCACGTCGCCGCCTATGAAGCGGCGCATCCGGCGCGCGTCAACGCCCTTAGCCGTTAGCCATCCTTTGATAAGCAACGGATTCAAGATTGAAGATTAAAGATTGAAGAAGCCCACCAATTTTTAGTCTTCAATCTTTTTTATGAGGAGAAACGATGAGCAAAGTATTCCTGTACGACACCACCCTGCGCGATGGCACGCAGCGCGAAGGCATATCCTATTCCCTGGACGACAAAATCAAAATCGCCCACAAACTGGACGAATTTGGCATTGATTACATCGAAGGCGGCTGGCCCGGCTCCAATCCCAAAGATGTTGAATTTTTCCGCAAAGCCGCCAACCTGGAACTGAAACACGCCAAAATCGCCGCCTTTGGCAGCACCCGCCGCAAAAACGCCGACGTCGCCACCGACCCCAACATCAAGGCGCTGCTAGACGCCAATACGCCGGTCGTCACCCTGGTGGGCAAAAGCTGGGACCTGCACGTCACCGACGTGCTGGAAACAACCATGGAAGAAAACCTGGCGATGATCGGCGAGAGCGTGGCCTACTGCCGCCAGCAGGGCAAAGAAGTCATCTACGACGCCGAACACTTTTTTGATGGTTACAAAACCAACGCCGAGTATGCCGTGGCGACGGTGAAAACGGCCGCTATCAACGGCGCCCATTCCGTGGTTCTTTGTGATACCAACGGCGGCTCTTTGCCCTGGGAAGTAGAAGAGATTGTACGTGACGTGAAGGCGCAGTTAGGCAACACGGCCGTTGGCATTCACACCCACGATGACGGCGGCATGGGCAACGCCAACACCCTTGCGGCCGTGCGCGCCGGGGCCAACCAGGTACAGGGAACCATCAACGGTTATGGCGAGCGTGTCGCCAATGCCAATCTGTGCATCGTCATCCCCGATTTGCAGCTAAAAATGGGCCGCGACTGCGTGCCGCCAGAAAAACTGCGCGACCTCACCGAACTGTCGCGCTACGTGGCCGAAGTGGCCAACCTGACCCACGACAGCCATTACCCCTTCGTCGGGGCCAGCGCCTTTGCCCACAAAGGTGGCATCCATGTGGCCGCCATGCTTAAAAACCCGCTCAGCTATCAGCACATAGACCCGACCCTGGTGGGCAACCAACAGCGCAGCGTCGTTTCTGAGCTTTCCGGCCGGGGCAACATCGTGGATAAAGCGCTGCAATTTGGCCTGGATGCCGAAAGTCTGGACCTGCGCACCGTGCTGGAACAGATCAAAACGCTGGAAAACAAAGGCTTCACCTACGAAGGCGCGGAAGCGTCGGTGGAGTTGATGCTGCGCCGCACCCATCCTGCCTACGTACCACCCTTTGAGCTGATTGATTTCATGGTCGTGGTTCAGCAGCGGCGCAAACGCGGCATGTTGGCCGAAGCCACCGTCAAAGTGCGCGTCGGGCCTAAGATTTTGCACACGGCCGCTGAAGGCAACGGTCCCGTCAACGCCCTGGACGGCGCGCTGCGGGCGGCGCTGATTGACGTTTATCCCAAGCTAGCCAACGTGAAATTGGTAGATTACAAAGTGCGCATCATAGACAGCGACAATGCCACAGCCGCGACCACCCGCGTTCTCATTGATACGCAACTGGGCCACAACCGCTGGAGCACCATCGGGGCCAGCGCCAACATCATCGAAGCAAGCTGGCTGGCCCTGGCCGACAGCATGGAATACGCCCTGCTGCAATAAATAAAGATGGTCTTATAAGTCCCTGGTACTTTCGAAAGTACCAGGGACTTATAAGACCATATCCTGAATGACCATATCTTGAAAAAATTGAGTACAATTGGGTCAGACACAGACTATGGAGAAAGTGGAATGATCAATTATCCAATCGTCTATAAAGAGAAACTCCTTCAGGAAATCGAAGCGACTCCAGAAGAGTATTTACCTACTTTGCTCAACATTGTGCGCTCTTACCGCCAGAGTGTGTCTCTGAACCCGGCAGACGAGAGCTTTCGCCAGGGATGGCAAGAAGCGCTTGCTGGCGAAACTATGCCCTTAGATGATTTGTGGGCGGGCATTGATGCCCAATGAGACAAAAGACCAGTTTGAAATCCGTTTTACCCCGGAATTCAAACGTAATCTTCGTGCTTTAGCCAAGAAGTATCGGCATATTCGTTCCGATGTGCAGACGGTCATAGACCAGCTTCAGGCTGGGAATATTGTCGGAGAACAGGTCCCTCATATCGGTTATACGATTTACAAAGTGCGCGTCCGCAACAGCGATTTGCAGAAAGGGAAAAGCGCCGGTTATCGTCTTTTATACTATCTTCAAACCAATTCCAGTATCATCCTCATAACGATCTATTCAAAATCAGACCAATCTGATATTTCGTCGGCTGAAGTTCGGCGTATTGTGGGCGAAGTTAAGCCACCCACCGGTTAGAGAGTTGATTCACATGTCTACGTTTGACCGTACCCTCATCGAAAACCCTGATAACTGGCGCGAAAAGGTAGCAGAGCTGCAAAAATTGCTGCAAGCTGCCAGCGCCGAACTCATTGACGCCGAAACAGAGCTGGCCGAACGCCTGGCGGCCATCAACTCCTTTGAATTTAAGCTGCGGGCGGCCACCAGCCAGCTCGTATCTCGTCTGGAGCAGTTGGAATCGGAAATTCGCCAGTTGCGCGACCAACTGCGCGGGCTGGATAATCAGTGGGGTGACGGGAGGAGCAGCAAAGGCGGCTGGTCGGTGGATGACGTGGAATACGTGGCTACCGGACACGGCCCGCAGGCGTCTGGCGCGTATCGTTACCGGGCGGCCGGGCCAGAACAAGCGCCGGTGCGATTGAATGAAGATGAAGGGGCGGAGCTGAAGCGGTTGTACCGACAACTGGCGCGGCGTTTTCATCCTGACCTGGCGGTTGACGCAGTGGACCGTGAGTATCGCACGCAGTTGATGATGGCGATTAACGCCGCTTATGCGGCCGGCGATCTAGAAAAGCTGCGCCAACTGGTCTTGGAACCGGACTCGGTTCACGGGCTGGATTTGGCGGACAGCGACCAACACCTGGCCGAGGTGCTGCTGCGAGAATTGGAACGCTGTCAGCGGCGGCTGGCGGAAATCAAAGAGGAAATGGCGCGGCTGGAAAAGCACAAGAGCGCCCGATTAATGCGGCAGGCGGTGCAGGCGGAAGAAAACGGCCGTGATTGGCAGATAGAAATCAAAGCCCAGCTCCAGGAGCAAATCACCCGCAAACTGGTAGAACGCGACGTACTCAAACAAGAAGTCGAGTTCAATTCTGGCGCAGAATCGCCGCTGGATGGCGATGCCTACGCCGACGCCGTATGGGAGATTTCGCTGGAATACGCCTTTGAAGAAGACCCAGACACGCAAGCTGAGGAATGGACCCATCGGCGGCGCGACCGGTTTTCTTATGATGAAGAGGACTTGGAATGAATTGTCAATGGTCAACAGCCAAGGGTCAATTGCTAACCGTTGACTATTGGCTGTTGCCCATTCACCATTGAAAATTGCCCATGCATCCTTCGGCGCAAAAGGTAGCAGACGCGGCCCAGGTCTTGGGTCTGGATATTGAGATTGTGGAGTTTGCCCAGACCACGCGCTCGGCGCAGGAAGCGGCCGACGCCATTGGCTGCCAGGTGGCGCAGATTGTCAAGAGCCTCTGTTTTGTGGTGAACGGCCGTGCCACCATCTGTCTGGTCTCCGGGGCCAACCAATTGGACGAGCGCAAACTGGCCGCCCTGGCCGGCGTCAGCCGCAAACAAGTGCAGCGCGCCGACGCCGATATGGTGAAGGCGTCTACCGGCTTTACCATTGGCGGCGTACCCCCTTTTGGCCATGTGTCGCCGCTGCCGACGTTTTTGGATGAAGATTTGTTGTCGTTTGCGGTGGTTTGGGCGGCGGCCGGCACGCCCTTTGCCGTGTTTGCCATTCAACCAGAAACGTTGGCGCAAATCCACACAATTCAATCGGCCGATTTGAAGAAATAAGGTAACTACTACCCGTATTCGGTAATCCGTATTCCGTCTTTTACTCCGCAAAATACCATGTCTCTTGCGCCAGGAACAGCCAGGTAGTCGGACCGCCGGGCACGGCCGTTAACCGCATGGCCGCCGGCCAGGGGCGGTGCTGCCAGCCATCTTCCGTTTCCACCAGCGGCTCAAATGATTCATTGGTCAACCGCTGCACGCCCGGCAGGGCATTGGGGTCTGTCGGGTCTGTGGCAATTACCAGGTGTGGCGGTTCTTCTTGGGCTGCTTTAACGCCGCCCAGGTAGCAGGCAAATACCTGCTTGTGTGTCAGGTTGCGGACGGCGGCGAAAAAGCCGACGTATTGGCTGGGCAAATCTTCAATGGCAAAAGGGGTCATCGGATTAACCAGGCTGCGCGGCAGACTGCCCTGCCAGTCTTCAAACCGCCAACTCCAATCGCCATAAATGCCCAGGGCCACGCCGATGATCTCGTTTTCCGCCACGCTGCCAGCTACGTGGTATTGAGCGGTGTAGCCGGTAAAATTGTCGTGTAGTCCCTGAGTAATGGTGATGACGCCGCCACCCTGGGCAACGGCCGTTTGCACATCGGCCAGCAGTTGGTGCGGGCTGCCGGTGGCGAAGTGGGTCGTATCAAACCAACCATACGTGGAGTTATACACATATTTAGGCCACACTTTCACCCGCTTGGCGTCCGACGGACTCCAACCATCGGGGCAGTTGTCGTTGGGCAGCACAATAGTTGCCACATCTTTGTCGGGCGCGCTGCTGGCATATTCATACACCAGGCTTATGAGCAAAAGTGGCAGTAATACTCGTATAATTTGATGCACCGAAAGCTTTCTCTCGTTCATTTTCTCACATTTCCGGTAACTATATTGTTACGAACAGTTACGGTGAAGATGTATCAGTTGCTTACACCCAATCTTGTAGTCTAACTCACCACAACCATCTTATCATATCGTCTGATTTGGTATAATCGGGGAATTGGGTGTTGACACGGCCGTTTCCCACCACCACGGATGAAAACCCTGGGAGCGCAGGCGTCTCGCCTGCCAGGGCGGACGGGACGTCCGCGCTCCCATTTTCAGAGGAGATTTCATGAGTGGGTTACCCACCACCACGGATGAAAACCCTGGGAGCGCAGGCGTCTCGCCTGCCAGGGCGGACGAGACGTCCGCGCTCCCATTTTCAGAGGAGACATGATGCAAGCAAAAATTACCCTACTGCCCGGCGATGGTATCGGCCCGGAAGTTGTGGCTGAGGCGCATAAAGTGCTGGCGGTCATCGCCGCTCAATACAACCATACCTTCACCTTTAACCAGCAGCTTGCCGGGGGCATTGCCATTGACGAAACCGGCCATCCTCTGCCAGAGGAAACCCTGAACGCCTGTCTGCACAGCGACGCCGTGCTGTTAGGCGCGGTGGGCGGCCCCAAATGGAGCGATCCAAAAGCGGCCGTCAGGCCGGAACAAGGGCTGCTGCAACTACGCAAAGTGCTGAACGCCTTCGCCAATTTGCGCCCGGTGAAGGTGTTCGATGCTCTGGCCGACGCCAGCCCGCTGAAACTAGAGCGCGTGCGGGGCGTGGACATCATGTTTGTGCGCGAGCTGACCGGCGGTATTTACTTTGGGCAGCCATCGGGCCGGGAGATGGTCCCGGAAGGGCGCAGCGGTCACGATACAATGCGTTACAACGAATTGGAGATTCGGCGGGTGCTGAAGGTGGCGTTTGAACTGGCGCGCGGCCGTCGTGGCAAAGTTACGTCGGTGGATAAGGCCAATGTGCTGGCGACGATGCGCGTCTGGCGTGAAGTGGCCCACGAAGTGGCCGCCGAATACCCGGACATCGCCTATGAAGACGTGCTGGTGGACGCCATGGCGATGTACCTCATCAATCGCCCGGCCGATTTTGACGTGGTGGTGACGGGCAATATGTTTGGCGATATTTTGTCTGACGAGGCTTCGATGATCACCGGCTCGTTGGGGATGCTGCCCTCGGCGTCGTTGGGCGAGCCGGGTTCTATTGGCCTGTATGAGCCGATTCACGGCTCTGCGCCGGATATTGCCGGCAAGGGCATTGCCAACCCGTTGGCGACGATTCTGAGCGTGGCGATGATGCTGCGCTGGAGTTTTGGCTTGTACACAGAGGCGGCGGCGGTGGAAACGGCCGTTTCCCACATCCTGGCCGCCGGCCACCGCACCGCCGACATCGCCGCCCCAGGACAAACCCCCATCGGCACACAAGCCATGGGCGACCTGGTGGCCCAAACCCTGAGCGAGAGTATATAGCTAGAGCTAGAGTATAGAGCTAGAGGAAGAGTTCATTCTTCCTCTCGCTCTCGCTCTCGCTCTCGCTAATAAAGGAACATCGGCTTACCCATCACCTGGCGGACTTTAGGGCGGTATTCCTTTTTGTCGTACAGTTCGTCCACGTCTACGCGCTTGACGCCGGTGGCGACGGTACTCATGGGGATGTGGGTGTATGTGCCGTCGCGCAGCGCCACCATCCGGCCGCTGACCCCATCTTCAATCAGGTCCATGGCCATGTGGGCATAATTGGCGGCCACCATCAGGTCCAGGGCGTCGGGCGCGCCGGAGCGCATCAGGTAGCCCACGCGCTGGTTGATGATGTTTTCGCCGGTGATTTTATTGAGCGCTTCGCCGGTAATTTCGCCGATACCGCCCAATTTGCGATGGCCATAGGCGTCGGTTTCGCCGTATTCCACCACTTTGCCGCCCACCATGTGCGCCCCTTCGCTGATCGTGACCATGGCGTAATTGCTGGGGTTGGTGCGCTTGTCTTGCAGCACCAGTTCGGCCAGTTTTTCCGGGTCGAAGGGCACTTCGGAGATGATGGCCCGGTCTACCCCGGCCAGGTAGGAGCTGATCAGGCTGGTTTCGCCGCTGTTACGGCCGAACAGTTCCACCACGGCGATGCGTTCGTGGGAGCCGGTGCTGGTGCGCAGTTGATTGAGGAAGAGGACGCTGCGGGTAACGGCCGTGCTAAAACCAATGCAATAATCTGTGCCATATACGTCATTGTCCATCGTCTTGGGGATGGCGATTACCGGGAAGCCTTCGCTGTGCAGCCGTTCGCCGTAGCTTAATGTATCGTCGCCGCCAATGGGAATCAGCCGATCTATACCCAGAAATTCCAGATTCGCCAAAACGTGCGGCGTAAAGTCGCGCAGGCGCGTGTCTTCGGCTTCCGCCGCCAGATGCTCCGGGTCTTTTAGAAATTCGGGCACGCGGCTGGGCTTTACCTTGCCCGGATGAGTGCGACTGGTATGTAAAAATGTGCCGCCGGTGCGGTCAATCGTCCGCACGACCTGGTTGTCTAGTCTGATAAAGTTTTTCTCAAAACTCTCCGGGTCGTCCCGGTTAAAATCTAGCAGCCCGCCCCAGCCACGGCGCACACCCACAATCTCGTGCCCCTGGTCCACCGCGCGGTTGACGACGGCTTTGATGCATGGATTCAGGCCGGGCACGTCGCCTCCGCCGGTTAAAATGCCAATTTTCATCTGTGTCTCCTTCAAAAATGGATGTGTGGCTCAACGGCCGTTCATAAAAAAAGGCAAGCCATTGACCCCTTGGCCTATTGGCTTGCCCCGTTTCTATAGTTGTCTGTTCTGCTGGTAAACGGCAAACTTTACCCTTCGCTGGTCATGATCATCAACGGCTTCATCTCAAAGCTCTTGTAATGCGGCCGTAAACGCTCTGTGTTGTAGAACTCTTTGACGTTGACGAACTTTTTCTTGCTGGTGACCACGGTGATTGGCACGTTATCGTAACGGCCGTTCTTCAGGACTACCAGACGGCCGTAGATATTATTTAAAATCAGGTCCAACGCCAGGTTACCATAAGCCATCGGCACAATCGAATCAATGGCGTCGGGGTCGCCGCCGCGCACCAGATAGCCCAATTTTTGGTTAATGACGTTAATGGCTTTGCCATTGTTGTACTTGGGTGACAATTCCTTCAGTTTGGCCGACACCATGTCGCCAATGCCGCCTAATTTAGCATGGCCATAAGCGTCCTTTTCCGCTTCCTTGAACACCATTTCACCCCCGGCAAACGTCGCCCCTTCGGAAACCAGCACCACTGAATAACGGCTGGGATTTTTATACCGATCTTCGGCCAACAAACCGGTCAACAAATCCACGTCGAACTGATATTCCGGGATGACACAGCGGTTGGCGGCCCCGGCCATCGTCGGCAGCATGGCCGTGAAACCAGCATAGCGGCCAAACACTTCCAGCACCAAAAAGCGCTCATGCGACCCAGCCGATGTGCGCAGGCTGTTGGTCATCTGAATAGTGCGGGTGACACAGGTGCTAAAACCGATGCAGTAATCGGTTCCGGGCACGTCGTTGTCCATCGTTTTGGGGATAGCCACCACCTTCACCCCTTCCTGGTAGAGGCGCACGCCATAACTCAGCGTATCGTCGCCGCCAATGGGGATCAGGTACTCAATGCCCAAATACTCCAGATTTTTGATGATTTCCGGCGTCAGGTCGTTGATTTCATCGTTGTAGGTGTCGCGTAGATGTTCGGGCACGTCGTTTTTGCGCATGTGGCTGGGGCGGGTGCGCGAACTGTGTAAAAATGTGCCGCCGGTGCGGCCGGCTTTGTTGACGACTTCTTCGGTCAATACCTGGTAGTTGTAGCTGTTGTCGGCTTTGGGATCACGGATTAATTCCGTGATACCGGCCCAACCGCGGCGCAGCCCAATCACTGTATAGCCTTCGCGGATGGCGCGGATGGTTACGGCGCGAATGGCCGGATTCAGGCCCGGCACGTCGCCGCCGCCGGTCAGGATGCCAATGACCCCTTTTGTTTTGTTCACGTTTGCCATGAAAAATGAAGCTCCTTTTTTCAATCTATAGACCTGTCAGGTCTTAATTATATCTGCTGCTGGTTTTGAAGCGACCAGATTGTCCGGTTATGGGGCGGTCAGGGCGGCCACAAACAGGTTGAGGGCGGTGATCATGTCGTTGCGGCCGGTTTTGACGGCTACGTCTACGTCGAGCAGGTGGCGGTAGATTTGCTCTAGCTGTGGCAGGCTGAACTGCGCGCTTTGTTGGTGCAGTTTGCCGGCCACAAAACTGTGCAGCTTCAGCCGCTGGCTGATGGCCGGGGGGCGGCCGCCGGCGTCTACCATTTCTCGTACTTGAATGAGCAGCCGGAACTGACGCACGAACATGGAAAAGAGGAAGAAGGGGTCGGCCCCTTCCTGAAATTTTTGTTGCAGCAGCAGCGCCGCTTTTTTGCTGTTGCGGTTGCCCAAGGCGTCTACCAGGTCAAAAATGCTGGCTTCGGCCAGATAGGGGCTTAAAATGGTTACGTCTTCGCCGTTGATTTCGCCATCTATTTTGTAGATGACCAGCTTTTCGATTTCGTTGTCCAGGATTTGCAGGTTGTTGCCGATGTTGGTGGCCAGCAGGTGGATGGCGTGGGGGGTGATACGGCCGTTCTTCTCTTCCACCCGCTGCCGAATCCACCGGTCTAACTGCGGGCCTTCTGGTCGGGTGAACAGTTTTTCAAAACCGGTTTTCTCTGCTCGCGCCAATTTGACGATAGCATGGCTGTCGGGCAGCGCTTCTGGTTCCAGGAAAACCAGCCGGGTGGTTTCCGGCAGTTGGGGCAGGTAGGCGGCCAACTCCTTCAGATACGCTTTGTCTGGTTTGCTGATGAACAGGCCAGAAACAATCACCAGCCGGACTTTTGCCAGAAAGGGCATGACACTGCACGCCTGCCGCAAATTGTTCAGCGAAACCAGGCCATCCAGCCGCGTTGTGTTCAGGTCCAACAGACCCGGATCGCCTAATTTGCCCATTAAATCGGCCAGCGTTTCTTTTTGCGAGTGGGTATCGTCCCCGTGGAAGATGTAGAACATAGTAGTTGGCAGTTGTTAGTTGTTAGTTGGGAGTTGGGAGTCGGCTATCCACTATCAACTCCCAACTAACAACTATCCCCTTGTGCGAATGCGATAGGCGGTGGCCGGGTGGGTCTGGCTGCCGCCGGTGAGCAGCAGTTGGAACAGCCGGGTGATGGGCGAGGGCTGGATTTTTTCGATGCTGACGATCTGCATGTCGCCCAGGTTGCCTTCGGTGGTGTATTGGGCCTGGAGGTAAATGCCTAACGGCCGTGACACAATCAAGGTCACCACCACCGCCAAAATCGCCGACGGCAGCGCATTGGCAAACACGCTTAAATCGAAGGACGGCCGTTTTTGCCGTCTTTGCTCCAGGGCCAGGGTGGTTTGGGCGGCCAGCGTCGCCATCGTCGCAGTGGTCAGCAGCACCGTGCCGCAGTTGGGATGTACGGCCAGGTTGGCCTCGCCCCCTTTCATGCGTCGGTAGGCTTCTTCAACGGCCGTAACCACCGTCGCTTCTGGCAAATTGCCGTACACATTCAAATAAAATCCCCGATGGTCGGAATTGCCTTGTGCGTTGAAATTTTTGTGTTTTTCACTAAGCACATGAATGGTGGCATGTTCCAGGCCATGATTACGCCGTGTCCGGCTGATGATTTCTGAGAGCATGATTACCTCTATGGTGGAAAATAACGAATGGTCAATCCTTCGACAAGCTCAGGACCAATCGTCAATAAAAAGTGGGTAAACCCAGGTTGGGCATGGGTTCTTGGGCCAAAAAGGCTTTGATGGCCGCATAAGCCGCTTTACGGTCATCCCAGGGATATTCGGTGATGCCAAAGCACATTGTTTGCTCGTGGCCTTTGCCGCAAATGAGGACCACGTCATGTTTTTGCGCCAGTGTCAGCGCAAAATAAATAGCCGCGCCGCGATCCGGCAGCCGCCAGAAGGTCCGGCCTTCCACGCCGCCTTTGCTGCGACAGCCAAAAGCCATCATGTCTAAGATGTCTTCCAGCGATTCGGTGCGTGGGTCTTCGGCCGTTAGGATCGTTATATCGGCCTGTTGGGCTGAAATTTCAGCCATCATGCGCCGCTTTTCCACGTCTCGTTTGCCGGCGCTGCCAAACACGGTGATGACACGGCCGTGATGGTCGGCCACCATTTGCCGCGCGGCGGCGATAGACCGGGCCAGCGAGTTGGGCGTGTGGGCAAAGTCCACGATGGTTAAAAAAGCCTGCCCACCGTTGATGCGCTCCATCCGGCCGCTGACGCCGTATACTTTTTTTAATCCTTCCTGGATGGCGTCGGGCGCAATTTGCAGCACACGGGCGACGGCGACGGCCGCCAGTATATTGTACAGGTTAAATTCGCCCAACAAGTGGGAAAATCCGGGGACCTTAAAGTCCATCTGCGCTTTTTGGGTTTCGCCGCGCAGTCGGCCTAACGGCTGATTGAAGTGGAGATGGAACCACGTTTTGTCTGCTTCGTAGCTGATGTTGTGGGCGGTCACGTCCGCTGCGGCATTCAGGCCGTAGCTGACGTGATGGGGCACAGGAATGGCCGACAGACGGGTGAAGGAGCTGTCGTCGTAGTTGAGTACGGCCGTTTTCCCCACCCGCTTCTTGGCCGGATTCTGCGTTTCAATGGCCCAGTCGTCGGCCAGCAGACCGGTAAACAGGCGGGCTTTGGCGGCAAAATACCCCTCGTAGCTGCCGTGGTAGTCCAGGTGTTCGTGGGTGATGTTGGTGATGAGGGCGATGTCGAAATCTACGGCCGTCACCCGGCGCTGCGCCAGACCATGCGATGTGGATTCCAGAATGCAGTGGGTTAAACCGGCGTCTACCATGCGGCGCAGATAACGCTGCACCACTGGCGCTTCCGGTGTGGTGACGTGGGGAGCCAATGGCTCCTCTTGTTCGCCGACCACCGCCTTAAGCGTACTCAGCAGCCCGGCGCGCAGCCCGGCGGCTTGTAAGATGCTGTGCAGCAGGCTGCACGTCGTCGTCTTGCCGTCTGTGCCGGTGACGCCGATCATCACCAGTTGGCGGCTGGGAAAGCCTTCCCAGGCGGCGGCCAGCCAGGCCAGCGCTTCGGCCGTGTCGGCCACTTCCAGATAAGCCGCGTCTGGCGGAATGGGCAGGTCTAGCTGCGCCGCGGGGCGCTGCGCCAGAATGAGGCTGGCTCCCCGCGCCAACGCCTGCCCGATATAAGGGTGGCCGTCGCTGGTGGCCCGCACCCGCGCCACAAAACAGGCTCCCGGCGCGACGTCGTTGGTGTTTTCGGTGAGGTGGGTCAGGTGTACGTCGGGTCCGTCGTAGGCCGGTGGTTGGGGCAGATGGGTGTGGTGAACGGCCGTAGCCCAGTCGGCTAAAAGCTGCTTGAGGGAACGGCCGTTGGTTGTCGTGGGAGTGTGCAAATCATTCATGACTGGCTACTTTAGCGGGAAATTCTGCGGCTGTCCAGTTTACCCAACGGCCGTTGCCCCACCCCGTCTATCATCACCGGCGGCCACCAGACGGCCGTCCGCCGTGCGCGAGACGCTGTGCGCGCCGCCAAAGTAGATGCTGCGTGTCGGCCAGCGGTTGACAGCGTAGCCCATTGATTCCAGTTCGGCGACGGCCGTCTCGTCATACCCCTGTTCACATTGCAGCACGCCGTTTTCGATGTGGACGCGGGCGGTGTTCACGGCGTCGTGCAGCGGCAGGCGAAAGTCGAGCAGGTTGCTGAGGACTTGCAAAATGGCGCTGCGGATGCGCACGCTGCCGCCGCTGCCCAGCACCAATCGCGTCTGCCCATCTTTCAGGACGATGGTCGGCGTCATCATGGTGGGCAGGCGCTGCCCGGCGGGGCGGGTGTGGAAGCCTTGCGGGTGCAAATCTTCCTCGCCCAACATGTTGTTGGGGATGTAGCCGGTTTCAGGGACGACGAATCCGGCCGATTCCCCGGCCGTCGTCGTCAGGCCAACGGCTAACCCGTCGCCATCAATGACGCTGAGGTGACTGGTGTTGTTGGCGCTTTTTGGCTCGGTTGGTCCGCTGGAGGGGGTTTTGTCGTACAGGGCGGCTTCCACTTCGGCGTGATAACCTGCCACATACTCATCGCTGAGGAAGCGGGCTAACGCTTCGCGGACCGGCAGCGTTTCGCTGTCGCGCTCCCAGTGGGCGCGGGCGCGGCTGGCCGCCGCCATCACTTCGTATAACAATTGAAGGTGGGCAGCGGAACCGTGACGCATGGTGCGCACGCTGAAACCGGCGAGCAGCTTCATGGTGAAGGCGGTGAGGACGCCGCCGGTGGAACTGGGCGGCGGCAGCAGCAGTTCAAACTCGCGGTAGGGCAGGCGGATGGAAGGTAGTTGGCGCACCTCGTAGCCGGCCAGGTCGGCGGCGGTGAGCAGGCCGCCATGCTGCTGCTGGTCGGCCAGGATGGCCTGGGCCAGACGGCCGTGCCGCGCATAATCGGCTCCTTCAACGGCCAGCGCCCGTAAGGTGTCGGCCAGGTGGGGGATGAAGAGCCGTTCACCAGGTTGGATGATACGGCCGTTGGCCGCAAAAATGTCACGCATCCCGGCGGTATGGGTATACAGCGGTGCCAACAGGGCGCAGGTATCGGCCTGGAATGGGGCGATGGCTGTGCCGTTTTCGGCCAGTTGGATGGCCGGTTGCAGCAGGGTGGACAGGGGGAGACGGCCGTGATTACTGGCTAACATACACAACCCGGCAATGTTGCCCGGTACGGCGACGGAGGCGCGCCCCAGGTGGAAGCTCTGGGTGGTAGCCCCAAAATCAATGGTAACAGCCTGGAAGTCCATGCTGGTGGGTGGACGGCCGTCTAGCCCAGAGGTGGACACCCCTGGGGTGTCCACCCCTGGGGTGGTGGAAAAGAAATCGTAGACGAGGGAACGGCCGTTTTGCGGGTCGAAAATATGGGCGATGCCGCTGCCGCCCAGGTGGACCACACCCACTTCAGCGATGAACGAGGCAAAGGCAGCGGCGATGGCTGCGTCTACAGCGTTGCCCCCTTGTTGGAGGATGGCGGCTCCGGCAGCGGCCGTTTCCGGCCCACCAGCAGAAATGACTCCGGGCATGGTTAACTCCTTACTTGCCAAATCGCGCTACTGATAATTTCTGATTGTAACCGTCGGGATTGGCGGAGGCAATGATTATGCAAAGGGGAATAGAAAATGAGACGACCGACAACGATTCGACCAGACCTGGCAGGTCTCTGAGACCTGCCAGGTCTGGTCGCCCAATTTGTAGAACGATTTTTCAAATCGTTCACTGGGTAATTTGGAAAATCCCCCTACAATCGCAGGAAAAGACTTTTCTGGATAGCTGTACTACCTCTGAATCAAAGGTAGAAAGAGGTTGATGATGTCCCCAGGGCAAGTGACCGAACCGAAGTTAGTCGCGGACAAGCCACCCGTTTCCCGCGCCCGAATTGTGTAGGCATAGGTGCTGCCCAATCCGGTCACGCTGGACGGTGGTCCACAGGCCACCTTGTAGCCGGGGGCAGTCATACTCACTGGAATGTACATATAAGACTGGAAAAAGCCAGCGTGATACGCCCGTATCTGGTTATCAATGGCGACGGTCATGCTGATAATGTATTGGCCCGAATTAGCCGCCACGTACAGATAGTCCCACTCAATGTAACAGGCGTTGGTCCCGGCCACAGGGCGATAGCAGGTGGCGCTGGGGCTGTCTATAAAAGAAATGGTCGGGGATTCGGCATTGCTGTCAATCTCCCGATATGGCTGATCTGGCCCGGCCTCGGCCGTAGTCACGGTTGCCTGCATAGCGCGGACCATCACCAGGCTGAGTATCACAAACAGCGCCAGAACGCCCAATAAGGCCTTCAACTTTTGATAGGGTTTCATGGTCTGGTTTATGGCTGGTAGGCCGGACAGTAGGCTGTGCCATAGTTGGCTGATCCCAAGTTGGCGCTGTCTCTGGCACGAATGGTATAGGCGTAGACGTTGCCCAATGTTGGATTGCCGCCGGCGCCAAGAGAACCACAGGCCACTTTGAAGCCCTTACCCAACATGTTGTATGGCACGTACATGGAGGTTTGGAAGAAGCCCTGGGTATGGGCTACCGGACCGCTGTTGTTCAACGTGAGGGTCATGGTGATCATGTAATTGGGCGCGGCGTCTACGGCCAGATAGTACCAGGTGAGGAAACACTCGTCCCGAGAGGGATCGGGTTGGTAACAGGTGGCGGAGGGCGAATCTATGAAACCGATATTGGGTACCTGTGGACTTTCAGCCTGAGGATCGCCTTCGATTTCCCGCTGACTTTCGCCTTGCGCCTCGCGGCTGAGGATGTTGGGGCTGCCTGAACCTTGCCCGCGAGCTGTTTGTATGAGGCTGAGACTGACGGCCCCTAATAGAAATGCCAGGGAAAATGGAAAGGATAAATTTGCGCATCTTGACCTCCGAGTTTGATGGATGACAGTTGGCCCACCTCCGATCAATAAGCTCAGTATGTACAGTGCGCGGTTTGGGTTAAAGGTGCAGGCTCCGCATGGCGTGATGCTGAACCTATATTATAGGGGATATTTATCCCAAATAGTAGGGGGTACCTTATTATTGCTACCCCGAAAAGCCTTTTCCTGCGGTTGTAGGAGGATTTGGAAAATCGCTCTACAAATTGCGCGAAGATTTCTGTGGACATCTACAGCAACCGGAATGGTGGTGGGTCATAGCTTAAATGGGGCAATTTGACTATAGTTATGCGCCATGGAACCGAGCGAATACCAAACCATGTTTACCGTAGAAGATCGTCATTGGTGGTACGTAGGGATGCAGCAAATTAGCCTCGCCTTGCTGCATCAGTATTATGGGCCGTTAGACGGCCGTTTTGTTCTGGATGCCGGCTGTGGTACAGGGGCAGCTATGCGTTATCTGGAACCTTTTGGCCGGGTAACGGGCTGCGACTACTCGCCGCTGGCTCTGGCTTTTTGCCGCCAGCGCGGACTGGTGCGCCTGTACCAGGGGAGTGTGCGTGAACTGCCGTTTGGCGACGGCCGTTTTGACCTCATCACCTCCTTCGACGTCCTCTATCACCGCAGCGTTGGCGACTATTACACCCCTCTGGCTGAATTTCACCGCGTCCTCAAACCCGGCGGCCGGCTTTTCCTGCGCCTGCCCGCCTACAACTGGCTGCGCGCCCACCACGACCAGGTCATTCATACCGCCCACCGTTTCACCACCCAGGATTTGCGCCGCGCCTTCCAAAAAACTGGCTTCTTGCCCGAAAAACTCACCTACGCCAACACCCTGCTCTTTCCTCTGGCTTTGTTCAGCCGTCTGGCCGAACGGCTGCGCCCACCTCAGGGAGAAACATCCGATGTGAAGCCCAATCCTCCCTGGCTAGACAACTTGTTGGTGCGCTTTTTACGCGCCGAAGCGCGTTGGCTTGTCCGCCACAACTTGCCTTATGGCCTTACCGTCATTGCCATCGGCCGTAAACCAGAAGCCAAAGACCCATCAGGCCCGGATGGAACCTGATCTTTCACAAACCCCAACTGGAGTTCCCATGAAATCTGACATGAGCATCTCGGCCTTCTTCCCGGCCTACAACGACGCCGGAACCATCCCCAGTATGGTCATCACCGTGCTGCTTACCCTGCGCGAAATCACCGACGATTATGAGGTCATTGTGATCAACGATGGCAGCAAAGATCATACCGGCCCGCTGCTGGATGAACTGGCGCGTATCTATCCCAATGAGGTAAGGATCGTCCATCATCCGCAAAACAAAGGGTATGGCGGTGCATTGCGCTCCGGCTTTGCCCAGGCGGGCAAACAATGGATTTTTTACACCGATGGCGATGCCCAGTATGATCCCCGTGAACTAAAAAATCTGGTCGCGCTGGTTTCTGACGAGGTGGATTTTATCAATGGCTGGAAGATTGAACGCAACGACCCGCTGCATCGCATTCTCATCGGTCGCCTTTACCAGCATACGATTAAGCTGCTCTTTAGCCTGAAACTGAAAGACGTAGATTGCGACTTTCGCCTGATGCGCCGCGCTGTGTTCGACAAAGTGCATCTGGAAGCCGACAGCGGCGTTATCTGTGTGGAATTAATGAAGAAGGTGCAAGACGCCGGATTTCGTTTGACAGAGACGCCTGTGCATCATTATCATCGCGCCTACGGCAAATCGCAGTTTTTTAACCTTCGTCGTCTACTGCATGTAGCCCGCGACCTGGCCGGGTTATGGGTGCGCCTGGTGCTGCGCAAAGACAGCCACGCGCCTGACGGTGAACGTTGACGCTTTATTACACCGTGCGGAGACCTTCTCTTATGTCTGTACGTCGCGCACACCTTATCCCGCTGCTGCTGTGGAGCCTTGTCTGCGCGCTTTTTTTTGCTTCTCTGCTGCGGGGCACAACCCATTTGCCTGATGGCGATTTCCTCGGTCAGTTCCATGCGGAGGCTGTTTATCAGGGGCGGGCGCTTTTGGGCGACGATGCCGGTGGACAAGGGCTGCTTTGGTCACCGGCCAGTTATGGCGGTTTTCCCTTCGCCGCTGATCCGCAAACGGCCGTGTTTTATCCCCCGCGCTGGCTTACCCTCCTGCTCTTCCAGCCCTGGGACTTCCCCGTTTACGCTTTGCAGTTGGAGGCCATCGCCCATATCTGGCTGGCCGGGGTTTTCACCTACTTGCTGGCCTATGACATGACCAGGCGGTGCAGCGCCGCCAGCCTGGCCGCCCTGGCTTTTGGTCTAGGCGGCTACCTGACGGCTTACCCCATGCTGCAGCTGGCCGTCTTGGAGAGCGTTATCTGGCTACCGCTCGTCCTCTGGCTGCTGCGTCGGGCTACGGCCGTCAGCCGGCCGGTTCCCTGGTTGGTGGCCGCCGGTGTTGGCCTGGGCCTCAGCGCTCTGGCCGGTCATCCCCAAACTTTCTTGCATGTTAGTTACGCGGCGGCGGCCTATTTCCTGTTTCTGGCTGTGCGCGCCGGCTGGTCCTGGTGCACGTTGGGCAAATTGGGCGCTGTGGTGATGGGCACAGCCCTGGGCACGGCCGGCGCGGCCCTGCTGCCTACGCTGCACTACATGTTCTACACCACCCGGCGCAGCGTCAGCTATCAGTTCACCGCCAGCGGCCTGCCGCTGGAAGATTATGTCCAACTGATGCTGCCCGGTTTGCGTTCGCATTGGGTTCCTGAATACAGCGGCGTGGCCGCCCTGCTGCTGGTTTTGGTGGCCTGGTACGGCCGTCGCGCCCGTAGCACCACCGCCCCACAAACGGCCGAAATCACCTTTTGGGCGGGCATGGCGCTGGTGGCCGGTTGGCTGGCTTTGGGCGATAACGGCATCCTCTTTCAAGCAGCCTATGGCCTGCTGCCTGGTTTCCGCCTCTTTCAACAGCAAGAACGGCTGCTCAGTCTGGTGAGCCTGAGCGTGGCCTTATTGGCGGCGTTGGGCACGGCCGTCTGGCTGCAAGCCGATTCGCCTTCGCGCCGCCGGTTGTTGTGGCAGAGCAGTCTGACGACGGCCGTATTCCTGCTGGCGGCCGGCCTGTATGCCCTGGCCGATCCCCACATCAGCGCCCGGCCGTGGCCGATATTGTGGGGGCGACAGGTTGTTTTGTTAGGTATCAGCGCCTTGTTGTTGGGCGCACATCTGGTGGCTGCCCAACGCTCTCCGGCCCGTGGTCGGGCCATCCTGCTGCTGCTTATCCCCCTGTTGGCGGCCGATTTGTTCGTGAACACGGCCGGCAGCGTAGACCGTCGTCCCGGCTCCCCGGCCGCTTTTTGGCCCCAGACAGCCTGGATGCAGCAGCTTCGCGCCGAACTGCCGCCTCTGGCGCGCATAGATTCGCAGAATCTGCTGCACGCCAATTTGGGCGCAGTTTACAACCTGGAAGATGTTGGCGGTATCAGCCCGCTAAAACCGCTCTGGCTGGGTACTCTGGGAACATTACCCCGTGAACGCTTTTGGCAGCTTCTGGGCGTAACGCATGTTCTGAGCCATGAAGCGCCAACAGCCAACGCGGAAGCCATAGCTCCGATTCGCCAACATATCTACCCGGAGCGGCGCATCGAAGCGCAGGTGTGGAGACTGCCGCCGCCGCTGCCCCGCGCCTGGCTCAGTTATCGGCCGGTGGTGGTGGATGGTGAGGCGGCCGCCAGCCAAACCCTGGCGGACCCTGCGTTTAACCCGGCCGAACAGGTGGTGCTGCATGAAGCGATCCCCGACCTGACCGGCATTCAGCCGCCGGAACGGCCGCCGATGGTGGCGGCCAGCCGCCTGGGGCGCGGCACGCTGCGCCTGGATGTGGCAACGGAGACGGCGGCCATTCTGGTGTTGAGCGAATGGCGCTATCCTGGCTGGCGCGCCTGGGTAAATGGGCAGCCGGCCGATTTGTTTCCGGCTGATTATGCCTTTTTAGGGCTGCGGCTGCCGGCTGGTCGTCATCAGGTAGATGTGGCGTTTCGGCCGTGGGATGTGCCGGTGGGCATGGCGCTGAGTCTGTTGACGCTGATTACGGCCGTGTTGTTGGCCTGGCGTTGGCAGCCGGAAGTAGTCATCACCGGTCCGCCAAATCGTACCCCCCCATTGACCCGCAGTCCGCGGCGCATAGTTGAGGCCACCCAGCTTGTTGCTGTTGGTCGGCGGTTGTTTGCCCACAGCTTGCCCGTCCTCATGCTGCTTATCTGGCTGGCGTTTGGTTTGCGGCTGCACACTTTGGGCAGCCAGGAGCTGCGTGGCGACGAGGCGTATGGCTACCCCTTCCTGCGTTTGCCGCTGGTGGAGATGCTGCGGGCCATTGCCGCCCTGGGCGAGGAACATCCGCCGCTGCATTACATCATGTTGAATGGCTGGATTCGGTTGGTGGGCGACAGCGAGTTTGCCATGCGCTTCCTGGCGGTGATTCCGGGGGTGCTGCTGCTGCCGCTGTTGTGGCAGTTGGGGCGGCGCTGGCACGGCCGTTCCCTGGGCCTGCTGCTGGCTGTTATTGCCGCTGTGTCGCAGTCGCTGGTCTGGTTGGGGCAGGATGTGCGCAACCAGTATGTGATGGTTATCTTCTTTGGCTCGCTGGCAACCTGGTTGTTCCAGCGCGCCCTGGAACGCCCACGCCGGGCAGCCTGGGCCTGGTATGCTCTGGCCTGCGCCCTGACCATTTACAGCCATTATTACGGCATTTTTGTGCTGCTGGCGCATGGCCTGGCTTTGCTGGTTTTGCCTGCCTACCGCCGCCATCTCCTGGCCTATGGTTTGTCTGGGTTGGCGGCGGCGCTGCTGTTTGCCCCCTGGCTGCTGGTGACATTTTCTGGCTGGGTGGTGCAGCTTACCAATCCCAGTCAGATTGAGTTAGCGCCTTATTTGCAGCGTGTCGGGCGGGAATTAGTCACCGGGCCGGCCTTCCCGCCAGGGCCGGGGCGCTGGCTTTTTCTGGCGGCGCTGCTGCTGAGTTTTTGGGGCTGGCGGGCAATCTGGGCGCGGGACCGGGTAACGGCCGTTATCCTGGGCGCCTGGTTGTGGGGGGCGCTAGGCGGCGTTTTTTTGGTGCTGCTGCGCCGCAGTATTTTCAACGCTTATTATGTCAGCCCGGCCGCCCCGGCCTGGTGGGCGTTGGTGGGGCTGGGCATCCTCAGCTTGTGGCAGGGGCGCAGCCGTTGGGCGAAAGGGCTGGCCGTAGGCAGTGCCCTGGCTCTCCTCCTGGCCGCCGGGTGGAGCCTGGGCAATTATTACGGCCGTCCTACGGAATACGGCCGTACCCAGGGCTATCGCAGCCTGGCGGCCCATGTGATGCGCCAGCAGATGGACAACGATCTCTTCGTGGCAAATTTCCCCGACCCAGCCCTGGTTTATTATTTGCGTCACCTGGACGTGCCCTATCTCATGCAGCCGGCCGATGTAGGGGCGCCGCCGGAGGCTGTTGAACAGAGTCTGGCCGAGCTGGCCGGGCAGCACGACCGCCTCTGGTTTGTGCCGGAAGCTGGCGACGAATGGGACCGCACGGCCGTTGTTCACCGCTGGTTGGATTACCACACGCTGATAGAAGCCTCCTCCTCGTTTCAGCAGTTGACCCTGACAGCTTATCGTCCGGCTCATGCCGTAGATGAAGTGATGGTCCCGGTTGGCCTGCCGGTGGGCGATTGGGCAGAATTGGAGGGGTATTACATCACAGTAGGCGGCGCGCCGCACACCGCGCTGCGCCCTGGGGCGGAGGTGGCCGTGACCCTGATCTGGCGCGCGCTGGCCCCGGCCCCGGCCGATTACACCATGTTTGTCCATCTGCTAGACGCCGACGGCCGTCTGATTGCCCAACATGATGGCGCACCGCTGTTTGGCACGCGCCCCACCACCACCTGGCTGCCCGGCGAACGGCTGCTGGACCGGCACACGTTGACCGTCCCAGAAACGGCGGTTGTAGATGTCGCGCAGTTGTGGACCGGTTTGTATGATTCGCAGAGTCTAGAGCGATTGCCCTGGGGTGATGGGCAGGATGCGCTGCCGCTGCCGGGGCCGATGTATCCACCAGAGGCGGAGCAGCGTTAAATGATGGATTAATAAACGCCGTTGTGGCGCTGGCAGCAGGTATAATGCGCTTATCTTGCCACTGTGCGAAGGAGCGATTATGAGCGACGAACGTCGGGAAACGCCGGAGGAATTGCAGGCCCAACAAGAAGAACGGGAGCGATTGATTGAGCATCGTTTGCGGCTGCGCTTCGACCGCGATAATTTGATTGACGATTTGATCGAAGACGGCCGTCAACAAGGTCTTTTCGACAACCTGCCGGGCAAAGGCAAACCGTTGGATCTGAACCAAAACCATTACGCCGGCAGCCAGCAATTGGCGAACAGCCTGCTCAAAGATAATCAGATGTCCCCTGCCTGGCTGATGCAGCGCAATGCCTTGCAGGAGAAAATTCAGAACTTTCGGCAAAAATTGGGGCGGGTCTGGCAGCGTTATGAACGCGAATACCACTACGCTCAGGACGACGGCATCCGCAGTGGGTTAATCATCGGCTGGGACAATGAAGTACGGAAACTCGAAGCGGAAGCGGTGGAGCTAAACAAAGCAGTGGAGAGCTATAATTTGAAACGGCCGTTAGAAAATCTAGAAATCTACAAACTGCGGCTGGACGAAGAAATCAGCCGCGCCGGGGCGCGCCGCTACCTGCGGGATATGTCTGGTTTGTGACGCCGGACGTGTGACCGGTCATGCGCCAGCCGTCAGATGGTGATCTGGTCAGCGAACAGTTGCAGCTTTCTAAGACCAATGCCGTTCACGGCCGTTAGCGCCTCAATTGTCGCAAACGGGCCATTTTCTTCGCGGTAAGCGATGATGCGTTGGGCGATGCTGCTGCCCACGCCAGGCAGCGCTTCTAGATCGGCGAGTACGGCCGTGTTCACATTCACCCGCGCCACCGGCTGTTGTTTTGGCAGATGCGTTTTTGCTGGCAGCGCCTTCACCTGGCGGGCCAATTCCAACAACTCCTCAAACTCCGCGTAAAACGTTTCGATAATGGCGTCCGGGTCCGGGACCAGCCCCACATCGGTGTTGACGCCAATAAACACCTTGCTGTTATAGCTGAGGATGCTCAGACCCAAGGCCACCCGGCCAGACTGCGGAACCCAGGCCATGATCCCGGCCAACTCTTTCCCGGCAATGTACAGCGGAATCTGCGGTCCAGGCACGTTGGTCATCACCACCGTCGCCTTGCTGCCAAACATATCCACCATGCGCGTCTGCGCCTCGGCCGGCGACAGGCCAATTCCCTTCAAAATGCCAAACGCCACCACGGCCTCCGGCGTATTTTTCAGTTCTTCCATCCGCCGCCGCACCTCGAGCAGCCGGTCCAACGGATCGGCGATGTCCACCGGCAGCGTCAGGTAAATAATGCCGAACTGATTGCCCAACTCCTCCATTTTTTCCGGCGGCCGGATGTTTACCGGCATGGCCGCCCGGAAACTGACGCCATCCACCGGCGCGCCCCGCTGCTGCATGTAGGCGCGCACCGCCCCGGTCATGGCCGATACCAGCACGTCGTTGACTGTGCCGCCGGTGACGTTTTTGATGGCTTTGATTTCGGCCAACGAGATGGGTTTGGACCAGGCGGCACGTTTGGCGACGCCTAAATGCCCTTTGAAGATGGTCTTGGGGTCTGGCGTGCGGAAAACCAGACGGCCGGCGGCCAGCGCCGCCTCGGTTCCCTGGACGGCCCGATCAACCGCGTGGGAGGGGTTGTTGACGCTTTCTAGCCCTTCATGCACCAACAGTTCGGTGACTTCGCGGGCGGTGTGGATGGCTGACGAGGCTTGTTTTGCCAGGGTTCCCAATAACCCAAAGCGGCTGCCCCGCTGCTGCCGGATTTCTTCGGTGTGAACTGGTGGATGGGACAAAGAGGCTTCGGGTGTCACGTCGGCCATGGCGAGGAGAACGTACATCAAGGCGATGCCATCGGCAATGGCATGGTGCAGGCGGGACATCACCACCGTGCCTTGTTCGTAACCTTCAATGAAGTGAACCTGCCACAGCGGTTTGCTGTAATCGAGTGGGGTACTCATCAGGTCGCTGATCATGGTTTGCAGGGCATGATAATCGCCAGGGGCGGGTAAGGCGACGCGGTGAATGTGGGCATTGATGTTGAAGGTGGGGTCTAATTCCCACTGCGGGCCGGCCAACGGCCGTCGCGGGTGCGTTACCCGCTGCCGAAACCTGTCAAATCGCAGCCAACGATGGACGACTACCTGGCGAAACTCATCGAAGTCCAGCGTGTCGTTAAATGTCAAAATGCCGGATACCATCATCAGGTTGGTGGGGTCTTCCATTCCCAACCAGGCGGCGTCTACACTGGAAAGCGGTTCTCGTTTAGCCATCTATCCCTCCTCAAACCTGTCCGATTTGTGAACCTTTAGAGTGTGATTTGCTCCTGAATGAGCGCCAGTTTGGCGGTGTTGATGCCGCTGACATTGGTTAAATCGTTGATGGTGGTGAAACGGCCGTTTTCCGCCCGGTAATCCACAATACGCTGCGCCATCGTCTCGCCAATGCCCGGCAGCGCATCTAGCTCAGCTACAGAAGCGGTATTGATGTTGACGATGGGCAAGGGCTGCGACGTCGCCTGCTGCGGTTCATATTCCACCTGATGCACCAGTTCCAGCAAGGCGTCAAACTCCTCGTAAAAGCCCTCGATAATCTCATCCGGGTTGGGGACCAGACCGGCGTCGGTGTTGACGCCCAGGTACACTTTGCCGGCGTAGCTGAGAATGGAAATGCCCAAGGCCACCCGACCGGCCTGTGGTACCCAGAACATCAGGTTTTCGATCTTTTTACCGGCCAGGTAAAGTGGGATGGGCGGGCCAGGGACGTTGGTCATAACGGCCGTTGCCTTGCTGGCAAACATAGACACCGACTGCGCCTGCAATTCCGAAGGCGACAAGCCAATGGCGTTCAAAATGCCGATGGCCACCACGGCCTCCGGCGTGTTTTTGAGCTGTTCCATGCGCTGATGAACCACTTGCAGGCGATCCAGCGGATCGGCAATACCCACCGGCAGCGACAGGTATACAATGCCGAATTTGTTGCCCAACGTGCCCATCTCAGCCTGTTTGCGCAGATTTACCGGCACGGCTGCCCGGAAATTCAGGCCGTCAACGGGTTGTTCGCGGGCCAGCAAATAGCGTCGCAGCCCGCCAACCATGGCGGCAATTAACACGTCGTTGACGGTGCTGCCGGTGACGGCTTTGATGGCCTTCACGTCTTTCAGGCGGATGGGTTTGGACCAGGCGGCCCGTTTGGCCGCGCCCAACCCACCACGGAAAATAGTGGGCGGATCGGGTGTGCGAAAAATGAGACGGCCGGCGGCAACGGCCGCATCGGTCCCTTGCACGGCCAGATCAAGCGCGTGGGATGGGTTGATCAGGGTTTCGCGTCCTTCGTCCCATACCCAGCCGGTGATGCGGCGGGCTGTGCGCAATGTGCCCGTCGCTTGCTTAACCAACGCGCCCAACAAACCGCCACGCCCTCCATTTCCTGTGGACGTTTCGGCCACGGGCGGATGGTTTAGCGACGCTTCCGGCGTCATATCGGTCAATGACAGCAAGACGTAAATGAGGGCCATGCCGTCGGCGACGGCGTGATGCAGACGCACAAAAATAGCGCAGCCATCGCCGAAATTTTCCACCAGGTGCATTTGCCAGGGAGGTTTACTGAAGTCCAACGGTGTACTCATCAGATCGCTGACCAGTTCTTGCAGAGCGGTCTGGTCGCCGGGAGCCGGCAGCGCGACGCGATGAATGTGGGCGTTCAGGTCAAAATCTGCGTCATCTTCCCAATACGGAGCCACCAACGGGAGGCGATTGGGCATGATCCGCTGCTGGAAGCGGTCGAACTTGAGAAACCGCTTACGCAGCACATCTTTGATCACTTCGAGTTCCACAACTTCCTTGAAAGTCAGGACGCCCGTGACCATCATGAGGTTGGTAGGATCTTCCATGCCCAACCAGGCGGCGTCTACGTTGGACAAGGGTTCGCTTTTTCCCATGATGTCTCCCTTGAAAATAGAGTTGTCAAATCTTTAAGATTTGACAACTCTAAACCTCACTCATGAAGTCTTTCTTGTATAGTTTAGCCAGATGAAGGATGAATTTCTATCTCCCGCCACCAGTATAACGCAAATTGGGTTTCAGGTGAAACGCTTTGTGGAGAGTTGGCTGGTTGGCTGGTTGGTTAGCCAACCAACCAGTCGGCTATGAAACATCTTTTGGCGCTGCCATGCGTTCGTGCAGATCGGCCAGGTGTTCGGTGCGGCTGTGGTAGTGCAGCCGCCAGGTTTCGCGGGCGGGGTGTTCGACCAGCTCGAAGCGGGTAATGCCCGTGTTTTTGGTCCATACTTCGCAGCGCCGCCAGGGGCCAATGTTGAAGATGTGGTCGTAGGCCATCTCGATGACGCCGCCGTGGCAGACGGCGACGATTGTTTGGGTGCGGTGACGCTCGATCACGCTTTCGATAAACATGCCCACGCGCACGCGGGAGTGCATCAGGCTCTCGCCGTTGTCGTAGTCCGGGGTGATGGAGGCAAACGGCCGTTCCGATCCCCAATAGTCGCTGTATTCCGGCAGGCCGTCACTGGGCCAGGGCGTGTGGTCCAGCCGATTGTTGCCGATTTCGCGCAGGCGGTCGTCCAATTGAACTGCCACACCATAGGCCCTCGCCAGCGGCGCGACGGTTTCCCGCGTGCGCTGCATGGTGCTGGCGTACAGGCCATCTATGTGGGGCAGACGGGCCGGCAGCCATTTTGCCAGGGCTTCCGCCTGAAGCTGACCCAATTCGGTTAGGCCCTCATCGGTATTGCCCTTGTCCCAATCTGGCAGATTAACATAACTCTGACCGTGACGAATCATGTAAAGGTGCATAATAAATTCCTAAACGTTGGTTTGTGTGGTCTGGCTGCTGCTTGTCGCCGGTAAACGCCGTTCAATGTCGGCCAGGTCGGCGCGCAGGTAGGCCAGGTGGGGATAGTCGGGTTGGTTTTCCAGTTGTCGTGTGAGCGGCCACAGGCCATTGGCAAATTTTGCCATCTCGATGAACGCTTCAGCAGCCAGGGTGTTCTCGCCTGTTTCTTCCAGGCTGCGTCCCAAGTAATAATAGGCTTGCAGATCGTACTCGACGATGGGCAAAGATCCCTGGGAAGCGGAGGCCAGCGAATCGGCGGCGAGGTCGTATCGGCCCAACCGATACTGCGCCAGGCCCAGGTGGTAATAATACAGGGCGTAATCGGGCGCCAGGTCCAGCGCCCGATTGTACACGTCGGCGGCTTCGGTAAAGCGTCCATCGGCCAGATAAACTTGCCCCAGGGTATTATAGGCGGGGTGGGCTTTGGGGTTGCGCTCGATGGCTGATTGGGCGTCTTTCTCGGCGCGCAAAAAGTCTAGTTTGGTCAGATAAATCAGCGCGCGGAGCTGGTATGACTGCCAGAAATCGGGCCGGGCGTTGATGGCCCGGTTAACCAGTTCCAGGGCGGCTTCGATGCTGCCATTTTGAAACTGGCGCGACGCAAACCGGAAAGAGATGGGGGTGTCAACGATGCGCTGCAAGAGTAACAAGGCCATCGTGATGCCCACGCCCAGCAAGGCATAGCTGGCACGGCCGTATACCATGCCCAGAGCAATGCCAATCAGCGCCGGAACAGCCAGGGCAACAGCCAGACGGCGCACCCGCGGCGTGGCGTTGCGCGTCCAAATGGCCAGGAAAATGAACATGCCCACGCCGATGAGCAGGGTGACGATGGCGTAAAATTGCTCCGGCAGCAGCAGAAAAGCGACCAGCCCGGCCAGCCAGACGGCAAAAGTGATGCCGATGGGCAAAATCAGGCTGGCGCGCATCTCCTGGCGGCGGCGGGCTATTTTTTGTTGATTCAAGCGGCTTTGTTGAGTCATGGGCAGTTGATAGTTGATAGTTGACAGTTGATAGTTGATAGTTGGCGGCTTCAGGCTAACAGCTTGTAGCTTACAGCTTTTTACTTGCAGAAGATGACGGCCGTTTCCGCCAAAATCTGCGCGAAATCAAGGACAGATTGTACCTCAACCCACTCATCGTCACTATGCAGCCCGGCGCCGATGGGGCCGATGACGGCCGTATCTATGCCCGCAGCAGCCAAAATAGCGGCGTCGGTCCAAAAGGTTGCGCCAGTATGGGTGGGTGGGGCTGGTAAAACGGCCGTCATCGCTTTTTCTAGCGCGCCCACGATGGGCGTGTTGGCGGCCACTGCAAAAGCGTCGCGGTCAAAAAATGGATGGACGCTGGCCTGAAAGGTTGGGTCGGCGGCGGCCAGTCGGTCTATGATGGCTTGCAGTTCGGCCGTGGCTTGGGCCACCGTTTCGCCGGGCATGGTGCGCCGTTCTATTTTCAGCCGGCAGTGGGCGGCGTAGACGCTGATTTCGCTGCCACCGTGCAGCAGAGAGGCGTGCAGCGATGGTGGGCCAGCCAGCGGGTGGGGCGGGCGTTGGATAAGTTCCTGGCTGAGTTTTTCCAGTTCTGCCAGGAAGCGGCCCATGTGCATGTTGGCGTCTATGCCCTCCTGGTAGCGGCTGCCGTGGGCGGCGCGGCCTGTTGTTGCCACGTCGAACCAGATGAAGCCGCGATGGGCGCGGCAGAGGCGCATGTCGGTTGGTTCAGTGACGATGGCTGCGTCGGCGGTGAGGCGGCGTATCAGGTCGTCTGTGCCGATGCTGGCGTATTCTTCGTCGGCGACGGCCGTAAGCAGCACATCGCCGCCCAATGGCACGCCGCTGTCGGCCAATGCTCGGACGGCGGCCATCATCGCTGCCAGGCTGCCTTTCATGTCTTGCGCGCCCCGGCCGTAGAGACGGCCGTCGCGCACCACCGCGCCAAATGGATCGGCCATACCGCCCACGCCTACTGTGTCCATATGGGCATTGAGCAGCAGGGAACGGCCGTTGCCCGCGCCTTTCAGCCGCCCCACCACATTCACCCGGTTGGAACCGAGATCATAAGTGGTCACTTCCAGGCCCATATCTTGCAGCGCCCCGGCCACATAAGCGCCAATCGCCGCTTCGCCAGGGCCGTCAGGCGAAAGGTGAGGATTGATAGAGTTGATCTGGACCAAATCCACCAGCGTTTGTCGGGTGAAGTCTGGGTCAATGGTTGGTTTCATTGGCTTCTCCTCTGAAAATGGGAGCGCGGATGTCTCGTCCGCCCCCGGCAGGCGAGACGCCTGCGCTCCCAGGGTTGTCGGCTGTAAGGGGATTCTTCCTCGAAGACTCGTCAGAATGACAGTGCTTCCAACCAAATCGTGACCATTAGAAAACCCGTGTAAATCCGTTCAATCCGTGTATCAATTCTCTTACTTTTCCGCCAGCCTGCCAGGGTGAACATAAACGCCCCGACGCTTTCCCGGCGTCGGGGCGTAAGAGCAAATGGGTGAATTTGTTTGCCTATGCTGGGCGGGGTTCGGCCCAGATTTGGGCCAGGTGGACGCACATTTCGGTGGCGCGGGCCATGTCTTGCAGCGTCACCCATTCCAGCGGGCCATGGCAATTGTGCATCCCGGTGAACAGGTTGGGTGTGGGCAGCCCTTTGGCCGTCAGCCAGGAGCCATCCGTGCCGCCGCGAATGGGGCGGATGATGAGCGGGATGCCGGCTCTTTCTACGGCGCGGACGGCCATGTCTACCGGCGTTTTATCTTGTTCCAGCCAGTAGCGCATGTTGCGGTACTGCGGCGTGATGGCAACGTCTATCTGGGCGCGGGGTTCGGCGGCCTGAATGTGTTGGGCGGCGGCGCGAATCTGATCGCCGTAGACTTGCAAGCCCTCGACTTCAAAGTCACGCAGAATGAATTGCAGTTCGGCGGCGGCGGCTGTGCCTTGCAGCTTGTGGAGGAAGATGAAGCCCTCGCGGCCGCTGGTGGTCTCCGGGGTGTGGCTGTCTTGGGGCAAGCGTTGGATCAGGTTGGATGCCAGCGTCAGGGCATTGACCAGGACGTTTTTGGCCGTGCCGGGATGGGTGGAGACGCCACTGATTTTGACGACGGCTTTGTCGGCCGAGAAGGTTTCGTAGGTCACTTCGCCAACATCGCCGCCATCCAGGGTGTAGGCCACGTCGGCGACCAGGTCGTCCAGATTCAGGTGGCCCACGCCCCGGCCAATTTCCTCGTCTGGGGTGAAGCAGATGCGGATACGGCCGTGTGGGATTTCCGGGTTTGCCAGCAAATGTTCGGCCAGGGTCATGATGATGGCGATGCCGGCCTTGTCGTCGGCTCCCAGCAGCGTCAGGCCGCTGGCCGTTACCACGTCTTCGCCGATTTTACCGGCCAGTTCGGGCGAGTTGGCGGCGTGGAGGACCTGGGTAGGGTCGTCGGGCAGGGTGATGGGACGGCCGTCGTATTGGCGGTGGATGATGGGTTTAACGGCCGTGCCGCTGAACGCCGGCGCTGTGTCTACGTGGGCCAAAAAAGCGACGGTGGGGACGTCGTTGGCCGGAATGGTGGCCGGAATGGTGGCCATCACAAAACCATCCGCGGTCAGGCAGACGTCAGCTGCGCCGAGCGCGCGGAGTTCATCGGCTAACGGCCGTAACAAATCGAACTGCTTTGCTGTGCTGGGCACACCGGCATTTTGTTCGTCGCTCTGGGTGTCAATTTGCACGTAACGGATAAACCGTTCTTCAAGTTTAGGTACAAATAATTGTTGCATAGTGATCTCTAAGGAACGAGATTTGAAAAATCTACACGTTTAGATTGGATAAATCTCAGAAGATTTGTCCAATCTTCCGTACTGAAACGTAGCCTGACAAACGCGCAATAATTCGCCGACGCTCCACGCTTTGGCAATGCAGCCGCGCGGCGTAAAGGGTGGGTCGCCATCAAAAACATCGCTGATGCTGCCTACCCCATAATCCGACAGGTGATGGAGCAAAGGGGTCAGGAAGGAGCGGGCCTGTTCCGGGTCATTATAAACCCGTAAGTGGGCCTGGACAAATGGCCCCATTAACCAGCTCCACACTGTGCCCTGGTGGTAAGCGGCGGCGCGCTGCTGTTCGTCGCCGCCGTAGCTGCCGATATAGGCCGGATCGCTGCGGGTGAGGGTGCGCAGGCCGTGGGAGGTCAGCAGGTGACGGCCGCAGCCATCTACGATCTCTTTTTGTTGTTCGGGGGTCAGTGGGCTGTAGGGCAGAGAGGCGGCCAGAAGTTGGTTGGGGCGCAGGCGGGCATCGTTGGACTTGCTTCCATCGGGCTTGGGTACATCTATAATGTCGAAGCAGCGCTGGTTTTCGGCGTCCCAGAAGCGGGCAAAGCCGGTTTTGGCTTTAGCGGCCAGGTCTTCGTAATTGAGGCTTTCGTAACCCAGGATGGCGGCAAATTCGGCCATGATGCACAGGGCGTTGTACCAGAGGGCATTCACCTCCACCGGTTTGCCGATGCGCGGCGTAACGACCCAGTTGGCGGCTTCGGCGTTCATCCAGGTGAGGCGATGGCCTTGTTCACCGGCGAAGAGCAGGCCGTCGGCGTGGTCTACGCCGATGTTGTAGCGCGTTCCGCGTTGGTGCCAGGCGATGATGTCTTGCAGCGCGGGATAGAGTTCGCGGACGAGGTGCATGTCTTGGGTGGCGGCGTAGTAGGCGCGGATGGCTTCGAAGTACCAGAAGGTGGCGTCTACGGCGTGGTATTCCGGTTTTTCGGCGCCGTCGGGGAAGCGATTGGGTAACATGCCCTGGTCTATGAAGTAGGCGTAGGTGCGCAAAATGGTGGCGGCGTCTTCATGCCGGCCGGTGGTCAGCAGCAGCCCGGGCAGGGCGACCATGGTGTCGCGGCTCCAATCGCTGAACCAATGATACCCTGCCAGGATGGAACGGCCGTTGGGTCGGGTGGGTAACGGCCGTTTCACCACAAACTGGTCGGCCGCCAGCACCAGTTGGTTCATGTAGGGTTGGTAGGCGGGGTCGGAGCAGATGTGGCTGGCCTTGTTTAGCAAAGAGGCTTCATATTCTTCCCGTTTGGTGTAAGCGGCCGTGCCGTCCAATTTGGGCGTCGTTTCGGTGCTAAACACAAATGTGACCGATTCGCCGGCCTGCAAAGTGATCTCAAAATCTCCGGCGTGCAGATTGTCTTCGATGGCGTCCAGGCCGCGATTGGCCTCGCGCATGAGGAAGAAACGGCGATACCAATCGTGCTGCGGCGTGGTAGTGGCCCGGTCGCTTAACAAATAATAAGGCACAGCCCCATCATAGGCGGTCACTTTGAGACCTTTTTTGATGGGGTCAATTTTCATATTCCAGTTATCGGCGTGAGAGTTATTGTGTGAGTTACGGTAATTTACCAGGACACGGGCGCTTAATTTCAGGGGTTTTATGCCGCGACGTAAACGGTATTGGACGTAAGTGGTGTTGGCCCCCTGCTGCATCCAGATACGCTTTTCTAACAAGGCATCGGCAAACGCGAAGTTCCAGACAGGAGTGGTTCCACGGAGGCAAAATTCTTCCAGGTATTGATAACCGGTCGGTTTGAGGACGCCGCCCGTCCAGCGATCAATGTATAGGGGGTAGTCGTGGTTGTCGTAAACGGCCGTTTCCTCCAACTTAGACACCAACAACATCCGGCCGACCGGCGGCTGCATGGGCACAAACAGCAGGCCATGATAGCGGCGCGTGAGTAAACCGGCAATTGTCCCCGATGCAAACCCGCCGATGCCGTTGGTGACCAGCCATTCGCGCCGTTCCGTATTGGCTAAATCGCCACAAACGTCTCTTCCAAATTCAATGACCATCACACGCTCCTGTATGCCGAGTGAGTTCGGACGTGGTTTCGATAAGAGTTTGCTGGATACGGCCGTTCATTCATGACAATTGGGGTTAGAATAGACAACAATGTACACTGCGATGGCTTGGGTTTCTTTTTTAGAATACTCCATGACATCTGGCCTGTAAATGCCATAGATCATCATTTTACCCTAACGATGTTCACTGGTTTCTTGCATTCTAACCTAATTTAGCGAATGTGGCGCGTCATACTGCCCGTTTCGCTGCGTCACTTTGGTATCTTCCCACCACGTCATTTGTATCAAATCGCATTCGAGGAGAATAGCCTGATGAACGATTCTAAACAGACAATGGCCGACATCGGCCTGATCGGCCTGGCCGTGATGGGGCAAAATTTAGCCCTGAATATGAGCGACCACGGATTCACTGTAGCGGTTTATAACCGCACAGACGAAATAACCACAGAATTTTTGGCCGGCAGCGCCCAAGAAAGCAACCTGACTGGCGTTTACTCCATAGCCGAACTGGTTGCAAACTAAAACGGCCGCGCCGGGTGATGTTGATGATCAAAGCCGGTCGGCCGGTTGATGATGTCATCGCCCAGCTTGTTCCCCTTCTGGAACCGGGCGACATCATCATAGACGGGGGCAATTCCAACTATCAGGATACCACGCGCCGCACGCAGGCGCTTGAAGCTCAGGGTTTCCTGTTTGTCGGCAGCGGCGTTTCTGGCGGCGAAGAAGGTGCGCGGCATGGCCCCTCGCTGATGCCTGGCGGTTCGCCGGCCGCCTGGCCGCACATCAAAGAGATTTTCCAATCCATCGCCGCTAAAGTAGCCGATGGCACGCCTTGCTGTGATTGGGTTGGTGAAGAAGGCGCGGGCCATTTTGTCAAAATGGTCCACAATGGCATTGAATATGGCGATATGCAGTTGATCAGCGAGGTCTATGACCTGATGCGCACTGTGTTGGGTCTGTCCCCGGCAAAGATGAGCCGCATTTTTAGTGACTGGAATCGGGGTAAGCTGGATTCTTATCTCATTGAGATCACCGCCGACATTCTGGCCGTCGTGGCCGAAGATGGCGCCCCATTGGTGGACAAGATACTCGATTCGGCCGGGCAAAAGGGGACGGAA